>DASYZF010000316.1:0-2126 GCA_035946515.1 Gammaproteobacteria bacterium
TTCATCCAGCACGTGGGCGCATCGCCGCTCGCCGTGGCCCAGACCCGGCGGCTGCATTTCGCCAAGCGCCTCTTGGACGACACGCGGCTCGGCATGACGGACATCGCGCTGGCGAGCGGTTTCGGCAGCCTGCGCCGCTTCAACGACGCGTTCCGCCAGACCTACGGCAAGGCGCCCCGGGACCTGCGCCGCGAGCGCCGCGGCGAAGTGCCGGAGGACGATGCCTTGAGCTTGAGGCTCGCCTACCGCCCGCCCTACGACTGGGAGGCGATCCGCGATTTCCTGGCGACCCGCGCGCTGCCCGGCGTGGAGCGGGTCACGACCCAGGGTTATGCTCGCACCGTGGAGGTGAGCGGCGCCGCCGGCTGGTTCGAGGTACGGCCCGTGCCGGGAGCGGATGCGCTCATGCTCTCGGTGCACGGGCTCGGGCCCGCGGCGCTGTTCACGGTGGTGCGCCGCGTGCGTCACATGTTCGACCTCGGCGCCGATCCCGAGGACGTGCGCGTGACGCTCAAGGACGACAAGCTCCTGGCGCCGCTCATCCGCCGCCACCCGGGCCTGCGGGTGCCCGGCGCCTGGGATGCGTTCGAGCTCTCGGTGCGCGCGGTGCTGGGCCAGCAGGTGAGCGTGGCCGCGGCCCGCACCTTCGCCTCGCGCATCGTGGACGCTCACGGCCGCCCGCTCCCGGAGCCGGCGGAGGGCCTCACCCATCTCTTCCCGGGACCTACGGCGCTCGCGAAGGCGGACCTCGGGTCCGTGGGCCTGACCTCCGCCCGGGCCAGGACCCTGAACGCCTTGTCCGGCGCCGTGGCGGAAGGGCAACTGTGCTTCGAGTCCTGCTCGGCGGAGGAGACCCGCGAACACATGCAGCGCATCCCCGGCATCGGCGCCTGGACCGCGGAATACGCGGCGATGCGCGCGCTCGCGGACCCGGATGCATTCCCGGCGGAGGACCTGGTGCTGCGCCGCATGGTGGGCGACGGCCATCCGCTCAGCGCGAAGCAGCTCCTGGACCGCGCCGAAACCTGGCGGCCGTGGCGCTCCTATGCCGTGCTCCACTTGTGGCGCGCGGCGAGCGACGCCCGATGAAGGCGACGCTGACGGCGCGGGGCATGAAGCATCACACCCTGGCGAGCCCCATCGGCGATCTCCTGCTGGTGGGCGATGCGGACGCGCTCCACGGCGTGTACTTCCAGGACGGCAAACGCGGCCCGACCCGGCCCAAGCCCGAGTGGGAGCCGGACGCGAAGCCGTTCCGGGAGGCCATGCGGCAGTTGGACGCGTATTTCGCCGGCAAGCTCAAGCGCTTCGACCTGCCGCTGGCGCCGGAGGGCACCGAGTTCCAGCTCAAGGTGTGGAAGACCCTGCTCACCATCCCCTACGGCGAGACTTGGTCCTACGGCGACATCGCGCGGCGCATCCGCCGGCCCGCGGCGTTCCGCGCCGTGGGCGCCGCCAACGGCCAGAACCCCATCCCCGTCATCATCCCCTGTCACCGGGTGGTGGGTTCCGACGGTTCCCTCACGGGCTTCGGCGGGGGCCTGCCCATCAAGCAGCGGCTGCTCGCGCTGGAAGGGGCGCCGCTGGCATCTTCCCAAGCGCCGCTCTTCTAAGCCCCTGCGACTGCAACCCTTCCGCCCGATGGCGCATCTAATGTGCGAGGACCCGATCGGGTCCGGGAGGCAGGGCATGAAGCTTTCATCCATCCCATGGCGCGGCGTGCTGCTGGCGGCGGGGCTGGTGGCCCTCGGCATCTCGACCCGGCCGGCGCTGCCTTTCGATCTGCAGCTCGTGGTCACCCACGGGCGAGCCCCGCTGCCGGGCGAGCTTGCGCCGGTGAGCGGCGTGGAACTCGATCTTGCCCTCGGCAAGGGCGGTTCGACGGTGGACGCCATCTACAGCGTGAGCCGCGACGGCCACATGCATTTCGGCCTCTTCAAGGGCAGCAGGCACCTCTACAGCTAGTCCTGCCGTCCGAGGGATAACACCCTTCCATCCGGCCGCCGACCCGGAACAGACTTGGATAGAGTGGCGCAGTCCGGGTCGGCGGCCGGTGGAAGCCGCGGTCAGGGTGGATCGCCCGCCCTCTCACCTGAAACTACCATCTTCTTTATAGAGCCCGCGCA
>DASYZF010000317.1:0-3411 GCA_035946515.1 Gammaproteobacteria bacterium
ATGGCCAAGATCGCATTGCGCGGCAACCCGGTGAGCACCAGCGGCGACCTGCCCAAGGTCGGGGGCAAGGCCCCGGATTTCAAGCTGGTCACCAAGGACCTGAAGGACGTCTCCCTCGCCGACTACAAGGGCAAGAAGAAGATCCTCAACATCTTCCCCAGCATCGACACCCCGGTGTGCGCGATGTCCACCCGCAAGTTCAACGAGCACGCCAAGCAGCACACCGACACGGTGATGCTCATGGTCTCCGCCGATCTGCCTTTCGCCCAAGGACGGTTCTGCGGTAACGAGCATCTCGACAACGTGGTCACGCTCTCGATGATGCGCGGCCAGAAGTTCGCCGACGACTACGGCGTGCGCATCATGGACGGCCCCCTGGCCGGCGTGACCGCCCGCGCCGTGGTGGTGCTGGGTGCCGACGACAAGGTGCTGCACGCGGAGATGGTCCCCGACATCTCTAACGAGCCCAACTACGAAGCCGCCCTGAAGGCCCTGGGATGACCGACGCCGCCCGCGCCACCGACGGCCTCTCGGGCATGGCGCGCCTGGTGCGCGCCACCCGTGTGGGGTTCACGGCGCTCGCTTGGGCCTTCCGTCACGAGGAGGCTTTCCGTCTCGAGGTCTCGGGTCTCGTGGTGCTGCTGCCGCTCGCCCTCTGGCTCGGACACAGCGGCGTGGAGCGGGCGTTGCTCGCCGCCGCGGTGCTGCAGGTGCTCATCGTGGAGCTCCTCAACACCGGTATCGAGGTGGTGGTGGACCGCATCAGCATCGAGCGCCATGCCCTCTCGGGCCTCGCCAAGGACCTGGGTTCGGCGGCGGTGATGATCAGCCTGTTGCTGGCGGTCGTCGTCTGGGGCTGCGTGCTCGTGCTCCGCTAGGGCTCCTGCGGCTTTAAGGTACACTGGCGGCCCGGGTATCCCGGGCCGTTCGTTTCAGGGATGGATACTGAGGAGCCTCCATGTCGGTACTCATCTGCGGTTCCATGGCCTATGACACCATCATGGTGTTCCCGGAGCCGTTCAAGGACCACATCCTCCCCGACAAGATCCACATCCTGAACGTGTGTTTCCAGGTGCCTGACATGCGCCGCGAGTTCGGCGGCACCGCCGGCAACATCGCCTATAACCTGAAGCTGCTGGGCGAACAGGGTCTGCCCATGGCCACCGTGGGCAGGGATTTCGGGCCCTATGCCCAATGGATGGACCAGCAGGGCATCCCGCGCACCTATATCAGGGAGGTCACCGGGACCTATACCGCCCAGGCCTTCATCACCACGGACGTGAACGACAACCAGATCACGGCCTTCCACCCCGGCGCCATGGACCAGGCCCACACCCAGGCGGTGCCGGCCAAGGCCGGCGTGAAGCTCGGCATCGTGGCCCCGGACGGCCGCGAGGCCATGTTGCAGCATGCCCGCCAGTTCAAGGACGCGGGCATCCCCTTCATCTTCGACCCGGGCCAGGGCATGCCGCTCTTCTCCGGCGAGGAACTCAAGGCCTTCATCGACATGGCCGACTGGGTGGCGGTGAACGATTACGAGTCCCAGATGCTGGAGCGCAAGACGGGGCTCTCCCCTTACGAGATCGCGGCGCGCGTGAAGGGCATGATCGTCACCTGGGGCGCCAAGGGCGCGGTGATCTACGCCGACGGCCGGCGCCTGGACATCCCCGCGGCCAAGGCCGCGGCGGTGGTGGATCCCACGGGCTGCGGCGACGCTTTCCGCGCCGGCATCCTCTACGGCCTGCTGCACGGGTTGGACTGGGAGACCACCGGGCAGATGGCCTCGCTCATGGGTGCCATCAAGATCGCCTCCCGCGGCACCCAGAACCATCGTTTCGCCCGCGCGGAGTTCGATGCCCGGTATGAGAAAACTTTCGGCACGAAACTTTGAGCCACAGAACTTTTGCATAAGCGTCGACTCCAAAATCACCTGAACCTTCCCCGGTAAGCACCATGAAACGCCTGCTGCTCTCCTGCCTGCTCCTCTCCGGCTTCCTGGCCGCCTTACCGGCTTCCGCCGCGGGCACCGAGCAGGTCTGGACCGCCACCCTGGCACGGGTCTCGCCCTCGGTCGTCTCCATCCGCGTGGACGCGCCGCGGGCCTTCGATACCGAGTGGAACCTCACCGGCCAGGCCACAGGGTTCGTGGTGGACGCCGAGCACGGCATCATCCTCACCAACCGGCACGTGGTGACCCCGGGGCCGGTGGTGGCGGAGGCGGTGTTCCAGGACCATGAGGTGGTGGCCCTGAAGACCCTGTACCACGACCCGGTGCACGACTTCGGCCTCTACCAGTACGACCCCGCGGCGCTGAAGTTCATCCACCCCGTGTCCCTGAAGCTGGCCCCGGACCGGGCGCGGGTGGGGGAGGACATCCGCATCATCGGCAACGACGCCGGCGAGCAGCTCTCCATCCTCTCCGGCACCCTGGCGCGCCTCGACCGCGACGCGCCGGTCTACGGCGCCGGCGGCTACAACGACTTCAACACTTTCTACTTCCAGGCGGTGTCCGGGACCACCGGCGGTTCCTCGGGCTCGCCCGTGATCGATATCGACGGCGACGTGATTGCCTTGAACGCCGGCGCCCGCAACGACGCATCCTCCAGTTACTTCCTGCCTCTCGACCGGGTGGTGCGCGCGCTCGCCCTGGTGCAGGCCGGCAAGCCCGTGGAGCGCGGCACCTGGCAGGTGACCTTCCGCCACGAGTACTACGACGAGCTGGAGCGCCTCGGGCTCTCGGCGGACCGGGAAGCGGACCTGCGCAAGCGCCACCCCGAGGCCACCGGCCTCCTGGTGGTGGACCAGGTGCTGGGCGGCGGTCCGGCGGACGGCCTGCTGCAGCCCGGTGACGTGCTGTTGTCGGTGGGCGGCAAGGAACTCTCCACCTTCGTGCCACTGGACGAGGAGATGGATACCTCCGTGGGCAAGACCCTGGACGTGGGCATCCTGCGCGGCGGCGCACCGTCGACGGCGCGCATCAAGGTGCAGGACCTGAACAGCCTCTCGCCGGTCTCCTACCTGGAGTTCGGTGGCGCGACCCTGAATGACCTGTCCTATCAGGCGGCCCGGGGCTACAACGTGCCCATCCACGGCGTGTACGTGGCCAGCCCAGGCTACGTGTTCGGCACCGCCGGCATCCCGCGCAGCGCGGTAATCACCGAGTTCGACGGCCAGCCCGTGGACCACCTGGACGATCTGCAGGCGATCCTCTCCGGCCTGCCGGACGGCGCCCAGGTCCGTGTGCGCTATTTCAACCTCGGCAACCGCAAGCAGACTTCGCTCGGCGTGATCACCATGGACCGCCGCTGGTACGCGGCCGACCGCTGCAGCCTCGATCCCGCCACCGGCAAATGGCCCTGCACCGCGCTGCCGGATGCGCCGGCCGCGAGCCCCCCCGAGCCCGTGAGCGTC
>DASYZF010000318.1:0-3113 GCA_035946515.1 Gammaproteobacteria bacterium
CCGGCCAGGCGCAGCTCGCGGTGCTGTTCCTTGACCTCGACCAGTTCAAGACCATCAACGACTCCCTCGGCCACCAGATCGGCGACGAGGTGCTGAAGCGCGTGGCCCAGCGCCTGCAGCGCTCAGTGACCGAGCGTGACACCGTGGCACGCCTCTCGGGCGACGAGTTCATCATGCTGGTGGAGGACGCCGAGGACCGCGAGGACCTGAACGCCCTCGCCGAGCGCATCCTGCGGGTCATCGCCAAGCCCATGCTGCTGGATGAGACCGAGCTGCGCGTCACGGCCAGCATCGGCATCACGCTGCTGGCCGAAGACAGCCCCGACGTGAAGAGCCTGCTCGCCAACGCGGACACCGCCCTCTACCGCGCCAAGAAGCGCGGCCGCAACCGCGCCCAGTTCTTCACCCCCGACATGCATGAAGCCGCCATGCAGCGCCTGAAACGCGAGGTGGAGCTGCGCAAGGCCCTGCGCCGCGACGAGCTGAGGCTCCACTACCAGCCGCTGTTCGACATCCGGACCGGTAGCCTCATGGGGGTCGAGGCCCTGGTGCGCTGGCAGAGCCACGAGTTCGGCCTGGTGCCGCCCGCGGAGTTCATCCCGCTCGCCGAGGAGACCGGCCTCATCATCCCCATCGGCGAATGGGTGCTGCGCGAGGCCTGCACCCAGGCGGCCCGCTGGCGCGCCGAGTACGGCGATCACTTCCATATGGCGGTCAACCTCTCCGCCCGGCAGTTCACCGCGCCGGATCTGGCCGGCACCGTGGGCCGCATCCTGGGCGAGACCGGTCTCACGCCCTCCGCGCTGCTGCTCGAGATCACCGAGAGCGTCACCCTCGGCAACGAGGAGAGCAACATGGCGGAGCTGCGCAAGCTGCGCGGCCTGGGGATCCGCCTGGCGCTGGACGACTTCGGCACCGGCAACTCCTCGCTCGGCTACCTGAAGCGCTTCCCCATCGAGGTGCTGAAGCTCGACCAGAGCTTCGTGCGCGACGTGGCCCACAACCCGCAGGACGCCGCGGTGGCGCGCGCCACCATCCGTCTCGCCGACACCCTGGGCCTGCAGGTGGTGGCGGAAGGCGTCGAGAACGAAGCCCAGCTCAAGTGGCTGCAGGCCGAGAGCTGCGCCTTCATCCAGGGTTACCTCCTCAGCCAGCCTCTCGAGGTGACGGCCTGCGAGCAACTGCTGCGGCGCCACCGCCGCGTCGGCGCACACCCGAACCCCTCCTCCCTGAACTGACGCGCCCGGCTCCGCCCGGGGATTCTGTTACCATCGGGACATGACCGGACCACGGCCCTGACATGCACCACTTGCATGCCTTCCTGATCGACTACGGCTACGCGGCGCTGTTCTGCGTCGTGCTGGTGGAGAACTTCGGCATCCCCGCTCCCGGCCAGACGCTGCTGATCGCCGCCGCCGTGCTCGCCTCCCAGGGCAAGCTCAACCTCGCGGCGGTGCTGTCGGTGTCGGCCCTCGCCGCGTTCGTCGGCGGGTGCATCGGTTACTGGATAGGCATGAAGGGCGGGCGCCGCCTGATCCTGCGCTTCGGCCGCTACCTGCGCATCGGCGAGCCGGAGCTCGCGCGCCTCGAGACGAAGTTCGCCCGTTACGGCATCGGGTTCGTGCTGTTCGCGCGCTTCTTCGAGGTGCTGCGCCAGCTGAACGGCGTGGTGGCCGGCACCACACGCATGCCGCTCAAGTATTTCCTGCCGGCCAACGCGTTCGGCGCCGCGCTCTGGACCCTGGTCTGGGGCTACGGCAGCTGGCGCCTGGGACGCCATATCCACGGTTACGAGGATTTCAGCGAAGCGGCGGGCGGCATCTTCGTGATGCTGCTCACCGCCGCGCTGTTCGTGGTGCTCGGCTTGTTCGTGCGCAATCGCATCCGGGAGCGTCGCTGAGCCGACGCGTCGCGACCCGACGGGGGTTCTGGACTATAATTAATCAACAACGTCTGTTGCGGGGAAAACACCATGAAAAAACTCATCTGCCTCGCGGCTTTCCTGGCCATCGCCGCCTGCGGCAAGACGCCCGACAAGGTGGTGACGGTCCAGGGCGCCAGCACCCAGGACGCCCAGGACATCGTGAAGGACGCCACGGCCCAGCTCAACATCGCCTGCACCGGCCTCAACCAGTATTCCTACGACCTGGTGAAGAAGACCTGGAGCGCGTCGGTGTCCAACAACGCCGGCAACCCCTACAACTACCACACCGAGCGCTGGGGCTGGGACAAGTGGGTCGAGATCACCGTGCAGGTCTCCCCCAAGGCCAAGGACCTGCCGCCTGAGTGGGGCGCGCCGGGCAAGATCCTCACCTACGACCTGGGCGGCGGCAAGCACCCCGGCATCGCCACCCGCGACAAGCTCTCGCAGCTGATGTGCGGCAGCATGGCGGTGAGCAACGATCCGGACAACCCGGAATCACGCCTCGACTGGCCTGCGCTGAGCCGCGTGGACAAGCTGCCCTGAGGGCAAGACGCTGCGATCGGACCCGAGGAAGCCGGATGCACCCCATCCGGCTTCTTCTTTATGCATGCCGGCCCCTTTCCCTTCGGGCCTCCTGCCCTCGGGAAAGTCCAGCCGCACATCCATGGTATGGCGGTCGTGACGGTGCCCCGAACCCCGGGTTATGCTGGAGCGGATCCCAAGAGAACCCGGCATGACCATGAGCGACGCCCCGACACCCTTGAAGCCCTCCCGCCGCCTGCTCTCCTCGGGCATGCCCGGCGCGGACTACGGCGTGTTCCTGATGGCGGTACCGGTGATCGGAGGCATCGCCATCCTCATCACCGCCTTCGCGAGCTACTCCCTCACGGCCTTCGTCTGGCTGCTGGGGCTCACCGCCTTCGTCACCGCGCTCATGGCCGCCATGGAGATCTTCCAGGCTCCCGCCGCCTGGGCGGACGGCAGCCCCCTGCAGCGGATGCTGCGCTGGGCAGCCGTACTGCTCTTCGTCTGGCCGGTGGGTTATCCCCTCTACATGCGCTCGCGCCACGGCCTGAAGCTCGACGACTGGCTCAAGGCCGCGGTGGTGGCGGACCTGCTGTTCATCGTGGCGGCCGTGGCCGGCGGATTCGTCACCGCCACGGGCTACGCCAAGCCGCCACCCAGCGTG
>DASYZF010000319.1:0-5858 GCA_035946515.1 Gammaproteobacteria bacterium
GCCACTTCGAACATCTGCCGGGGGATGAGCTCCTGCATCTTCTCGCACAGGTCGCGGCCACGTACGTAAGCGCTGTCCTTGTGCACGATGAGCGAGAGCGCGTCCACCCGGTCGCCGTTGATGAGCAGGTCCAGCTTGACCAGGGGCGCTTCCTGGAAGCGTTCGAACACGTAGTCGAAGGAGGCGTAGCCGCGGCTGGAAGACTTGAGGCGGTCGAAAAAATCCATGACCACTTCGTTGAGGGGCATCTCATAAGCCATGGCGACCTGGCTGCCGTGGTACATCATCTTCTTCTGCACCCCACGCTTCTCCTGGCACAGGGTCATGACATTGCCCACGAACTCCTGGGGCACCAGGATATTGGCGGTGATGATGGGCTCGCGGATCTCGTCGATCTTGTCCACGTTGGGGAGCTTGGAAGGATTGTCCACGTACAGCGTCTCGCCGGCGGTGGTGGCCACCTCGTACACCACGGTGGGCGCGGTGGTGATGAGGTTGAGGTTGTACTCCCGCTCCAGGCGCTCCTGCACGATCTCCATGTGCAGCATGCCGAGGAAACCGCAGCGAAAACCGAAACCGAGCGCCGTCGAGGTCTCGGGCTCGAAGTGCAGCGCCGAGTCGTTGAGGCGCAGCTTGCGCAGCGCCTCACGGAAGTTCTCGTAGTCGTCGGAGCTGATGGGGAACAGGCCGGCGAACACCCGCGGCTGCACCTGCTTGAAGCCGGGCAGCGGCGTGGTGGAAGGCTTGTCGGAGGCGGTAAAGGTATCACCCACCGGCGCTCCATCGATCTCCTTGATGCCGGCAATGACATAGCCCACGTCCCCGGTGCTGAGAGCGGCGGTATCGCGCATCTTAGGGGTGAAGATGCCCACCCGGTCCACCTCGTGGGCACGGCCGGTGGACATCACCAGAAGCTTCTGGCGCGGCTTGATGCTGCCGTTCATGACGCGCACCAGGGACACCACGCCCACGAAGTTATCGAACCAGGAATCGATGATGAGCGCCTGCAACGGCGCAGCGGGATCGCCCTTGGGCGGCGGGATACGCTTGACCAGCTCTTCCAGCAGGTCCGGCACGCCCAAGCCGGTCTTGGCACTGACCCGCACTGCGTCGGTGGCCCCGATGCCGATGATCTCCTCGATCTCGGTGGCCACCTTGTCCGGCTCGGCGTTGGGCAGGTCGATCTTGTTCAACACCGGCATCACTTCGAGCCCCTGCTCCAAGGCCGTGTAGCAGTTGGCCACACTCTGGGCTTCCACGCCCTGGGAAGCGTCCACCACCAGGAGCGCGCCTTCGCAGGCGGCTAGCGAGCGGGACACCTCGTAGGAGAAGTCCACGTGGCCGGGGGTATCGATGAAGTTGAGCTGGTACTGCTGGCCGTCCTTGGACTTGAACTGCAGGGAGACGCTCTGGGCCTTGATGGTGATGCCCCGCTCCCGCTCGATGGGGTTGGAGTCCAGCACCTGTTCCTCCATCTCACGCGCCTCCAGACCCCCGCAGAGCTGGATGAAGCGGTCGGCGAGAGTGGATTTGCCGTGGTCGATGTGGGCGATGATGGAGAAATTACGGATGCGTTGCATATCTACGGCGCGGCCGTCGGTCCAAAGTAGTCGCTGTGAGCTCGGCGCGCCGGGATGGCTGCCGTGAGCCGGGCGGGTGGTCCCCTTCCAAACCCCTAAGAGGCCTGAAACGCCTTTGGGGACAGGGCATTATAACGGTTTAATGCCTATCAGCCCATGGCATTGAAATAGGCATCCAGGGCCGCCTCATCCAGGCGAGCCTCGCAGATCACCCTCCCCCCCGCCGCCAGGACCGGGATACGCAGGCCGTAGCGCTCCTTGAGAGCGAGGTCGGTATCCACGTCCACCAGTTCCACCTCCACCTCATCCCCATAGGTGCCATAGATGGCCGCGAGCATCTGCTCGCAGAGGTGGCATCCGCGACGGTGGTACAGGACGAGACCGGACATCTAGGGACGGGTTTCGGTGCCCAAGGGCAGGAAGAGATCGGCGTTGGGACGGCGCACCAATACCGGTACGGGGCGGTCATGGGGCAAGCTGAGCATGAGCTCGTGGAATTGCGTGGGGCTAGTCAGGCTCACGCCGTCCAGCATCAGGACCACATCGCCTTGCTTGAAGCCGGCCTGCAAAGCCGCGCCTTGGCCTACGGAAACCACTACCAGGCCCCCATCGCTGAGGCCGTAGGCGGCGCGTTCGCGGTCGCTGAGACTCCGCACCCTGAGTCCCCGGTCAGCTTCCTTGCCGGAAGCGCCGGCGAGGCTCGTGGGTTTAACGGCATCCAGCACTGCGGGCTGCATGCCTTCCATGGCCGAGGAACTGTCGTTGACGGAGCTGCGGCTGCGGTGGCCGTCGGCCATGGGGGCCGCCGCATCGCTCAGGCTGTGTCTGCCGGAAGTGCGGCGCGGGGTCGTGTCGGCTGCATCTGAATCGCCGTTGGGACAGGATTCGATGGGTTCATCCCGTGAGCCACGGGGATGCAGCGCCTGCCTCAAGCTCATGCCTGGAAGGCTTAAGGGATCGTCGGTGCTCTGGAGGGGGGCGGGATGGGCGGGGTTACCGCCGGACAGGGGTGCGGCGCACAAGGAAGCCGGGGCCAACAATGTGGCCAGGCAGACGCCTGCAACCCTGCCTATCACTCCCATAGGTGGGAGGATTGTGGTGAATGCCGGGGCCGGCTGCAATACCGGCTTGGGAGACTAAGGCTGGCGGGGGGGATTGGGGGCCTGCGTGGGCTTTTCCGCCTCATCCGGCTTGCCGTCGTCCTTCTGGTGACGGGGCGGCCGGGCGATGTAGCGGTAAGGCTGCATGCCCTGCTGGGTGAGAGAACCGCCGGTATCGTCCTGGTCCATGATGCCCGTGTGCATGGCGGCCTGCAGGGGCGGCAGGTTGCCGTCCCAGTTGGCGCTGTTCAGGTAATCGCCGCCGAGGGGCGATGTCTGGCCGGCCACGGTGCTGCCGGGCACGATCTCCGAGGGGTTCACGCCCCGGTGCGGGTCGTGGCGCAGGCCCACGATGGCCACCACGGCAACGGTCGCGGCCACGGCCGCTCCGGCGAAGGTACGGGTCCAGAGGCCGCCGAAGCGGGAAGTCTCTTCCTGGGGCTGGGGCTCATCCGCCAGGGCCGCCATCAGGCGATCGGCGAAGCCTCGGGTATCCGCTGCCGGCAGATCCTTACGCATGGCCTCACCGATGAGGTGGCAACGTTCCCAGTGCAGGGAGAGCGAACGCTCCACGCTGAAGCGCCGCAGCAGCAGTTCGTGCTCGCCGTCCGGCAGCTCGCCGTCCACCAGGGCGGAGACCTGTTCGCGCAATTTGTCGGTGACCTGCTTGTTCAACACCGCTTCCTCAATCCAGTAATGGCCGCAATCTCTCGTCTATCGCCTCGCGTGCCCGGAATATCCGGGACCGCACCGTGCCCACCGGGCAACCCATCTTCTCCGCGATCTCCTCGTAGCTCAGGCCCTCGAGCTCGCGCAGCACGATGGCAGTGCGCAGATCCTCGGGGAGCCCTTCGATTGCCTGCTCCACCGTCTTCTGTATCTCGTCCGTGAGCAGCA
The DNA here is from genome assembly GCA_035946515.1 of Gammaproteobacteria bacterium. GTDB lineage: Bacteria > Pseudomonadota > Gammaproteobacteria > Natronospirales > REEB76 > DASUBN01. Next base: position 3,578 of record DASYZF010000319.1, read on the forward strand.
GCCGCTCCGGGGTATCCACGTCCCTGAGCCGGGCCTGCATGTCGTACTGCTCCGGATCCTGCAGGTCCATGCCGTGATCCAGCGGCCGCCGGCCCTCCGCCACCAGGTGGTTCTTGGCCGTGTTGATCGCGATCCGGTAGAGCCAGGTGTAGAACGCGCTGTCTCCGCGGAACCCGTGGATCGCACGGTAAGCCTTGATGAACGCTTCCTGGGCCACGTCCAGGGCCTCGGTGCCGTCGTGCACGTAGCGGGTGACGAGCTTCACGATCTTGTGCTGGTACTTGCGCACCAGCATGTCGAACGCGGTCTTGTCGCCACGCTGCACCCGCTCGACCAAAGCCTGGTCGGAGTCGGCCTTTCCAGGCTCTAGCTCAATGACCGCTGGCCTGGGGGTGTTCATGAGCTGTATCCATTGAGACAAGCCGGGGGGCGGATAGTTCGCCAAATACAGGGGGATGCGAGTATATTTCGCGTCCTTCCGGGGCCCCTTAAGACCCCTTGCTGGCATTCTAGCAGTCCCCGGGGCACCCCGGGACCGGCCCCTAAGGACCCCTGGCGGACCCCTAAACATGCAGCAGACGGCCAGTTTCGACGTCCTGATCCTGGGCAGCGGAGCCGCGGGCCTGAGCCTCGCCCTGCGCCTGCCCGAGAGCTGCCGCATCGGCCTCGTCTCCAAGGGCCCCCTGACCGAGGGTAGTACCCTCTATGCCCAGGGGGGGATATCGGCCGTCCTGGACAAGGCCGATTCCGTGGAATCCCACATCGAGGACACCCTGAACGCCGGGGCCGGGCTCTGCTCCCCCGCCACGGTGCGCTTCGTAGTGGAGAAAGGCCCCGAGTGCATCCGCTGGCTCATCGACCAGGGGGTGAAGTTCACCCGCGACGAGGAAGGCATGGACCCGGCCGCCTACCACCTCACCCGGGAAGGCGGGCACAGCCACCGGCGCGTGGTGCACGCCGCCGACGCCACCGGCCGCGAGATCGAGACCACCCTCGAGCAGTTGGTGCGCCGGCGCGGCAACGTCACAGTGCTGGAACAGCACATCGCCGTTGACCTCATCACCGCCGGGAAGCTCGGGCTGCCGGACGCACGCTGCTACGGCGCCTACCTCCTGGACCGCAGGAAGCAGCGTGTGAAGACCGTGGCGGCGCGTCACGTGGTGCTCGCCACCGGCGGCGCCAACAAGGCCTACCTCTACACCAGCAACCCGGACGGCTCCACGGGCGACGGCATCGCCATGGCCTGGCGCGTCGGCTGTCGCCTGGGGAACATGGAGTTCATGCAATTCCACCCCACCTGCCTCTACCACCCACACGCCAAGTCCTTCCTGATCTCGGAGGCGGTGCGCGGCGAAGGCGGGAAGCTGCTGCTACCCGACGGCACGCCCTTCATGCAGAAGTTCGACAAGCGCGCCGAACTCGCGCCCCGCGACATCGTGGCCCGGGCCATCGACCACGAGATGAAGCGGCTGGGCTCGGACCATGTGCTCCTGGACATCAGCCACCGGCCAGCGGAGTTCATCCGCGAGCACTTCCCGACCATCCACGCCCGCTGCCTCGAATACGGCTACGACATGACTAAAGGGCCGATCCCGGTGGTGCCGGCCGCCCATTACACCTGCGGCGGCGTGCTCACGGACCTGGCCGGCCGCACCGACCTCCCCGGGCTCTACGCCATCGGCGAGACGGCGTTCACGGGCCTGCACGGGGCCAACCGCATGGCCAGCAACTCGCTCCTGGAATGCATCGTGTTCGGCTTCGCGGCGGCGGAGGACATACGCGGCCGGGACGATGGCTCCGCCCTCCCCAAGCGCCTTCCCGCCTGGGACGAGAGCCGGGTGACGGATTCCGACGAAGAAGTGGTGGTGTCTCACAACTGGAGCGAGCTGCGCCACTTCATGTGGGACTACGTGGGTATCGTGCGCACGGACAAGCGCCTGAAACGGGCGCTCAGCCGGGTGGAACTGCTGCAGCACGAGATCGACGAGTACTACGGCAACTTCCGCATCACCAGCGACCTCGTGGAACTGCGCAACCTCTCCCAGGTGGCGAAGCTCATCATCCAGTCCGCCCAAAGCCGCAAGGAGAGCCGCGGCCTGCACTACACCCTGGATCACCCCGAAGCGGATGACAAGCGTGCACCCCAGAACACCATCCTGGTGCCGCCGAACTTCGCCGGTAGCAAGCTTTCAGTGAAGTGGGGGTAAAGCGTCAGGTCGGACGCGTCGCGAGCGAGTCCGCGGCATGCCGCGGACGCCTGTGCAGGAGAGCACAGGCGAGA
>DASYZF010000320.1:0-4069 GCA_035946515.1 Gammaproteobacteria bacterium
AGTGAAGCGTAGTCTCGTCTTGTGCCTCGTGCTCCTGCTCGCCGGTTGCGCCGGCGCGCTGCAGTGGTCTCCGCAGGAGGACGGCGGTGCCGTGGAACCGGCGCCAGTGTCCTACGTGGTGCAGAAGGGCGACGACGTGTACGCCATCGCCTTTCGCTACGGCCTCGATTACCACGACCTCGCGGCCTGGAACCATCTCAACCGCGGCTACCTCATCCATCCCGGCGACAGGTTGGTATTGGCCGCGCCCGCGGGCAGCCTGCATCGTGCGCCTGCGCCTGCATCCGCTCCCGTGGCGGCGAGCCGTGCCGTGTCGGGCATCCCGCCGCCCGCGGGCAACACGCCCTGGGGCTGGCCGGTCACGGGCCAGGTGGTGCGCCTGTTCCACGCCGACAGCCCGCTCGCCAAGGGCATCGACATCACCGCCTCGCGCGGCACGGACATCCTGGCCGCCGCCACCGGCAAGGTGGTGTACGCCGGCAGCGGCATCATCGGCTATGGCAAGCTCATCATCATTAAGAACAGCGAGAGCTTCCTGTCCGCTTATGCGGACAACGACGAGATCCTGGTGCGGGAAGGCGACAGCGTGCGCCTGGGCGACCGCATCGCCACCATGGGCCTGGGCCGCGACGGGCGGCCCTTGCTGCACTTCGAGATACGCTACGACGGCAAGCCCGTCGACCCGTTGGGGTATCTGCCTAAACGGTGACTTGCCAGGAGCCGCGCTTCCTAGCAAGATTGAGGGTGATGATGTCCTTCCGATCGTACCGGAATCATGGGTAACGGCCTGAATCGCAGCGGCGAAACCGAGAAGGAAGAAGAGCTCCTGCTCGACTCCGAGCCCGAGGGTACGCCCCCGGTCGAGGAACTGCTCGCCGAGGAGGAGGCCGATACTGTGCTCGCGGAGGCGGAAGAGGAGGAGGCCGAGGAGGAATCCGTGGCCGATGCCAAGGAGCAGGGCGCGCCGGTCTTCGGCGACGCGCAGCTCGACGCTACCCGCATCTATCTCTCCGAGATCGGCTATTCGCCGCTCCTCTCCGCCGAGGAAGAGGTCTACTACGGCCGCCTCGCGCTGCGCGGCGACGAATCCGCGCGCCGGCGTATGATCGAGAGCAACCTGCGCCTCGTGGTGAAGATCGCCCGCAAGTACATCAACCGCGGCCTGCCGCTCCTCGACCTCATCGAGGAAGGCAACCTGGGGTTGATCCACGCGGTGGAGAAGTTCGACCCTGAGCGCGGCTTCCGCTTCTCCACCTATGCCACCTGGTGGATCCGCCAGACCATCGAGCGGGCCATCATGAACCAGACCCGCACCATCCGCCTGCCGATCCATGTCATCAAGGAACTGAACCTCTACCTGCGTGCTGCCCGCAAGCTCTCCAACCAGCTGGACCGGGACGCCACCGCCGAGGAGATCGCGGCGCTCATGGACAAGACGCCGGAGGAGGTGAAGCGCATCCTGGGTCTGAACGAGCGCGTGGCTTCGGTGGATTCCCCCATCAACCGCGACGGCGACCGGCTGCTGCTCGACGCCATCCCCGACGAGAACAACACCGATCCCTCGCGCATGCTGCAGGATGCGGACATGCAGACGATCATTGATAAATGGTTATCGAGGCTCAACGACAAGCAGCGCCAGGTGGTGGAGCAGCGTTTCGGTCTCAACGGCCAGGAGAAGGGCACTCTGGAGGATGTGGGCAACGCCATCGGCGTGACCCGAGAGCGGGTGCGGCAGATACAGATGGACGCGCTCAAGCGCCTGCGGCAGATACTCGAAGCGGAGGGTTTGTCCGAAGAGTCTTTATTCGAATAGCCCTAGATCATCAATAGGGCCGCGACCACTTTCCGGTCTTCGCTCAAGAGGATGTTGTAAGTGCGGCAGGCCGCCGCCGTGTCCATCATCTCCACCCCGATGCCCTTCGCGCCGAGCTTGCCTAAGAGCTCGCCCGGCAAGAAACGCTGGGTGGCGCCGGTGCCGATGATCAGGATCTCGGGCTCAAGGGCCAGGGCCGCGTCCAGGTGCGCGGCCGTGAGCTCCTCGAAGTGCTGCGGCGGCCAGTCCGCCACCAGCCGGTCCGCGGTCACGATGAAGCTTTTGGTGAGCAGCTCGTCGCTCACGTTGATGCGGCCCGGGGCATAGGCGCGGATCACCTTGGTGTCCCGGCTGAGGTTGTCTTTGGCGATCTTCATTTCAATAGGGTAGGGCAGGCGGCATAATGCGCTCAAGTCTTACCTTTGGCGCCTTGATGCCCCTCACGCTCTATATCCCCGATTTCCACCGTGCCTACGAAGCCGCCGGGCGCCCCCGCCTGCCGGCGCTGGAACTCCTGGTGGCCCGGGCGAGGCAGCAGACCGCCGTCGCGGGCGAAGCGTTCCTGGCGGGGAGGTTCGGTCTCGCGCCTGGCGCGCTGCAGCCCGGCCCTTTCATGCGCCTGGGTGACGGTGCGGCGGCCGATACCGGCTACTGGCTCTGCGCCGAGCCGGTGCATCTCGCCCCCGATCGGGACCAGCTAATCCTGTTACCGGAACCCCTGCTGCAAGTGAGCCGCGAGGAAGCGGACGCCCTGGCGGCGGCGTTCGACGGCCTCTACGGCGCCGAGGGCTGGAAGCTGGAGATGCTCAATCCCGCGCGGGGTTATCTGCGCTGTCCCAAGCCCCTGGATGTCGCGACCCATGCGCCGGGCGGGATCGCCGGAAGCGCGGTGTTGGATTACATGCCCACGGGGCCGGACAGCACGGCGCTGAAACAGCTCATGAACGAGATGCAGATGCTGTTCCATACGCATCCGGTGAACCAGGCCCGGGAGGAGGCAGGCCGGCCGCTCATCAACAGCCTTTGGTTCTGGGGCGGTGGTGTGCTCCCCCTCTATGAGAAACAGCCGGTACCGGAAGTCATGTCCGATCTTCCCTTGCTGCGCGGCTTGGCCCGCTGGTCGGGCCGTGAACCTCAAGCGCCGGCCCCCGAGAGGGCGGAGGCGACGCATCTCGTCGGTCTCGCAGCAGATGACGTCACTGCCCTGGAGCGGGATTGGTTCGCGCCGCTGCTGCAAGGGCTCAAGGGCGCCAATCTCAAGGAGCTGCATCTCTATCTCGATGGCATCGGCTTGTTGGAGCTCAATACCACCTCCGTCCGCCGCTTCTGGCGTAAGCGGAGGCCGCTATCCCAGGTGAGCCCATGAAGCGGCAGCGTATCGAGCGCCGCGCGCCGGGGGAGGGTTCCGGTCTGCCGGGGGGGCTGCACCCCTTGTTGCGACGGATCTATGCGGCCCGGGGCATCGCGACCCAGGCGGAGCTCGACTTGGCCTTGGGGAGCCTCGCGGACTATCGGGCCTTGGGGGGCATGGAGCGCGCCATCGATCTCCTGGCCGCATGCCTCGCCGCCCAGAAGCGCATCCTGGTGGTGGGGGATTTCGATGCCGACGGTGCCACCAGCTCCGCGCTCCTGGTGCGGGCCTTGCGCCGCTTCGGCGCCGAGCACGCGGATTACCTCGTGCCCAACCGCTTCGAGTACGGCTATGGGCTCACGCCCGAGATCGTGGCCCTCGCCGCCGAGCGCAAACCCGACCTCATCATCACCGTGGACAACGGCATCTCCAGCCATGCGGGCGTCGGCGCCGCGAAAGAGCAGGGCATCGCCGTGCTGGTGACAGACCATCATCTCCCCGGCGCCACGCTGCCCGAGGCGGACGCCATCCTCAATCCCAATCTCAAGGGAGATGCCTTCCCCAGCAAGCACCTGGCCGGCGTCGGCGTGGTGTTTTATCTCCTCATGGCGCTGCGCGCGCGGCTGCGGGAGTCCGGTTGGTTCAAGGAGCGCGGCATCCCGGAGACGAACCTGGCGGAGTACCTCGACATCGTGGCCCTGGGCACCGTGGCGGACATGGTGCAGCTCGACCGCAACAACCGGGTGCTGGTGGCGGAGGGCCTACGCCGCATCCGCGCCGGCCGCTGCATCCCCGGCATCGTGGCGCTCATGGAAGTGGGCAAGCGGGACTTGCGGCGTCTCACCGCCGGCGATCTGGGGTTCACCGTGGCGCCGCGGCTCAACGCCGCCGGTCGGCTCACGGAC
>DASYZF010000321.1:0-4032 GCA_035946515.1 Gammaproteobacteria bacterium
ACTAGGCGGCTGTTACGGCTCCTACACCAACCCCACCACCTTCACGCTCGCGGTGGCGGACGCTCCCGTGGACGGCGCCGAACACGTCACGCTGGCCTTCACCGGCGTGCAGATCCAGCCGAGCGCCGGCAACACCCTGGAGTACGACTTCGGTTCACCGCAGGTGGTCGATCTGCTGCAGCAACAGGGCGACAACTTCGCGGTGCTGCTGGACAACCTGGACATCGCGGTCGGCAGCTACACCTCCGTGACCATGCTGGTGGATACCAGCCGCTCCTTCATCACCCTCTCGGACGGCAGCCAGCATCCGCTGGTGTTCCTCGGCACCATCACCACCTCCACCGCCAACGTCGTCGGCATCAAGCTCACGAGCGGCTTCACCATCACCGACCAGGAACAGGCGGTCTTCGTGGCGGACTACGACCTGCGCAAGTCCATCAGCCTGGCCGGCACCACCTACGACTTCCAGCCCTCGGTGCGCTTCCTGGACGGCAACGACATCGGCGAGATCGAGGGCACCGTGAGCGGCAGTCTCACGCTCGGCGGCGTGGCCATCACCAACCCCGCCTGCCTGCCGGCCGCCTACGTCTACGCCGGCAACGTGACCCCGGTGGATCTCAACCTCAGCTCCAAGGTGCAGCCGGTGAACACCGCCACCGTGCGCCTGGACAGCATCAGCGGCCAGTACCTCTACGAATCCGAATACCTGCCGCCGGGAAACTACACCGTGGCGATCGTATGCGCGGCCGGCGACAACCCCGCGACGGTGGATGCCCTGAGCTTCTCCACGCCCCAGCAGGCCACGGTGGCCGCGAACTCACAGACGGAAGTGGATTTCTGACGGCCCCTCGCGGGTGAACCCCCGACGACGGACGGACGCACGCAGCCGCCACCGGAAGCGGCGGTCGCGGACGAATTCAAACGGGGGGATTGCTTATATTTTCCCCGAGATGGCCCCTCCCGGCCAGTGACATCTGTCACTGGCCGGCGCGCGTTTTCATGCCAGAATGTGCGCCCTCCTCATGCGACGGTGCCCCCATGAACGCGACTCCCGAGACCGCGGCCATCGAGACCCGTGGCCTGAGCAAGACTTACGACGGCAAGGTGGAAGCGCTGCGCGGCATCGACCTCACGGTGCGCCAGGGCGAGATGTTCGCCCTGCTCGGCCCCAACGGCGCCGGCAAGACCACCCTGTTCTCCATCCTCGCCACCCTGCGCAAGCCCACCGGCGGCGAGGCGCGGGTGCTGGGACTCGACGTGCTCAAGCAGCGCCCCGCGGTGCGCCAGCGCATGGGCATCGTGTTCCAGGAGCCGGCGCTGGCGCAGACCATGACCGTGCGCGACAACCTGCTGCTCATGGCGCTGTTCTACGGCCTGTCCATGTCAGAGGCGCGCACGCGCGTGCGTGAGATCCTGGAGACCCTGCAGATCAAGGACATCGAAGACCGCGAGGCGCAGAAGCTCTCCGGCGGCCAGAAGCGCAAGCTCGAGCTCGCCCGCTCCCTGGTCTCCAACCCCGACATCCTGTTCCTGGACGAGGCGACGCTCGGGCTCGACGTGGACGCGCGCCGCAACTTCTGGGCCCAGGTGCGCATGTTCATCCGCTCCGGCCGCAGCGTGTTCTTCACCACCCACTACATGGAAGAGGCGGAAGTGGCGGACCGCATCGCGCTCATCGACAAGGGGCAGATCATCGCCCTCGGCACCCCCCAGGAGCTCAAGGCCCGCATCGGCGGCGGCGTGATCCTGCTCGGCACCCGGGACGACGCCAAGGCGGTCGCCTGGCTCAACGCCCAGGGTTACAAGCCCGAACAGAGCGAGCGCGGCATCGTGGTGGTGCACGCGCAGCCGGCGGCGGTGCTGCCGTTGATCCTGGCGGAGATGCCGGTGAAGACGCTGCGGGCCGAGGTGCACGAACCCAGCCTCGAAGACGTGTTCCTGACCCTCACCGGGCGGGGCCTGGGTTCGGGGGATGCGCCCAAACCCGCCGCCTCCGCCATGGGAGGTGCCCGATGAGAGGCCTGTTCGCCGTCATCATCCTGGACATGAAGCGCCTGTGGGGAGACCGCATCCGCCTCGTCTCCAGCCTCATCCAGCCGCTGCTCTACCTCTTCATGCTGGGCTCGGGCCTCGGCGCGAGTTCCACCCTGGGCAGCAACCACTACCTGCCCTACATCTTCCCGGGCGTGGTGGCGCTGTCGCTGCTGTTCACCTCGGTGTTCGCCGCCATCCTCATCGTGTTCGACCGGCAGATGGGCTTCCTCAAGGCGGTACTGGTGGCGCCGGTGCCGCGCCCGGCCATCGCCATCGGCAAAGTCATCTCCGGTGCCATCCAGGCCCTGGTGCCGGGCACCCTCATGATGGTGTTCATGCCGCTCATCGGCTTGAGGCCCTCGCTGCCTGAGTTCCTGTGCTTCCTGGGTGCCGCGGGGCTGGCGGCCATCGCCTTCTCCGCCCTCGGGGTGGCGGTGGCGGCGCGCTTCAAATCCATGACGGTGTTCCCCATCATCTCCAACGCCATGCTGCTGCCCATGTTCTTCCTCTCGGGGGCGCTCTATCCCCTCGACGTGGCGCCCCGCTGGCTGCAGCTGTTGGCCCACGCAGACCCGGTGGCCTACGCGGTGGACCTGATGCGCGGCTCGCTCTTCGGCAAGACCTTCTTCCCGGTGTGGCTGTCTTTCGTGGTGCTGGCGGGGTTCATCACCCTCACCACCTGGTTGGCGACGCGCATCTTCACGACAGGCGAAGATGCCTAGCCCTTGATCTTGAGCTCCGCGACGGCGCTGGCATTGACCGAGAAGTAGGGATGCCAGGCGCCGTCGTGGTAGATGAAGGTATCCGTGAAGAAGAGCTTCACGGGCTTGCCGCCCATGTCCTGCTTGTCCTGCACGGTGTAGGCCGTGGCCGAGTCCCCCTTCACCACGACGCCGGTCCAGGTCACGGTGGGGATAGGCTTGGTGCTGCCCTTGGCCTTGGCCGCCCCCTTCAGGATGTCGTCCTTGTGCCCGAGGCTGCCGTTGAAACGGATCTCGGTGTAATCCGGTTCCAGCATGCAGGCCACGGTGTCCACGTCGCCGCGGAACTCGGCCACGAGCCAGGTGCGCTCGGCCCGCTTCACGCTGTCCTCGTCCTGCTTCTGGTCCGGCGCCTGCAGTGCGGCGCAATCCGGGCCCGCCGCGTAGGCCGGGCCGAAGGCACAGAGAGCCAGGACCGAGAACGGGATCGCCAGAGATTTCATGCTCGAGTCTCCATGGGGGTTGGGCGGGGATAGGACCAGAGGCGGCGCAGCAGCAAGGCGCACAGCAGCAAGACGAAGATCACGGACGCGCATTCGGTGATGGAGAGGCCGACACCGAAGGGGAACCAGATGCCGGGCACGTGCAGGGCCACGAGCTCGGTGACGAAGAGCACGACGCCGATGGCGAGCACCGCCGGCAGCGCATACCAGGCCTCCCGCCCGCGTACGCCCTGGAAGAGTGTCACGAGGTAGACGAGCAGGAAGGCGAAATGCGTGTAGATGATGAGGTACCGGATCGCCAAGGACGCGGCATGGGGAAAGGCAGCGTGGAACAGCCAGGGGCGGGCCAGCAACTGGGCGATGGCGTAGACCAGCGTCAAGGCCGCCACCCCCTTCGGCAGCCAGGCGGGCTGCTCCAGCTTGAACCAGCGGCGCCAGGCCATGGTCCAGGCACCCAGGGAGCAGGAGCTCACGAGCGCGAGGATGACGATCACGAAGCCCTGGACGGTCTCGATCTGCCACCAGAAGAAGAAAGCCTGGTTGCCCCGCTGTATGCCGCTGCAGAGCAGTGCCACGGCGAGCCAGGGATAGCTGCGGTCACCACGACCCAGGGGCCATAGACACAGGACCATGAGCGCCGCCAGGAAGAACATCAGGGCCGGCACCACATCCACCGCATAGCCTTCGAAGATCTTGAGCCACTGCAGGCGGTATTGGGCGGCGATGCTCGCCTCACTGCCGAGGGCGGGAGCCACATGGATGCCGCCGGCACCGGGACTCGCCACCGCCCAGGG
>DASYZF010000322.1:0-1528 GCA_035946515.1 Gammaproteobacteria bacterium
CGCGCCGAGTTATCACCGCCACCGCGCGCCGCGCCAGGTCCGGCAGGTCGTCCGCCAGCTCCCGGGCCACGGCGGCGAGCACCGCGCGCGGCGTGGAGAGGGCGTTGGTCATCGCTGGTCCTCAATGGCTGGTCCCGCGCCATGATCCGAACCGATCCCACCGGCCAAAGCCCGATCCCGGTCCCGGTCCAGAACGAAAGGCGATCGAGGTACCAGGGTGATCGGTCGATCCCGCGCCACGCACTGTCCGCGAGCACAGACCTGCCCCACTTCCACACGGCACGCCCACAACACCGCTTACAACACCGCTTACAACACCGCTTAGCAGGAAGCCCATAACCCCACCGGTCGCCACCGACAACCCGCCAACTACGTCCTCGGTCCTATCCGCCGCCCCCAGGTTGCATTACATCGGCACAATCCTCCGACCGATCATCTGTGCACTGATCCGATGCCTGCATCGCCGGTGCAGCACCAGAATTGCGGTATCCCCGCGCTGCGGAACAAGGGGATGCCGGAAGTACCGTCGTCAACGTCGCTTCCGGCGGGCGGCGCGCTGTCAGGGCCCTTCCCTGGCAGCCGCAGAAGATGGTGCACCGCCCAAACATCAGCCGGACGGTACGACGTGTGGAAGTCCGGCGCCGGGCACGGTCCGATCCCCCAGCAAAAGACCGTGCCCGGCTCACCACGGCCACCGACGGCCAGCCCCGTGCCATGGCCATGACCCATGACGGCTCTTCGAGAGTGATCGTGGCCTTGTGGCGGCTTTAAACACCCGCCGCTGCGCGTAAGCCACCCCTGCGCCCCCGACGGCTGGCCGCCGTGCCATGACTCTCTCCGGTTGAACGAACCGTCACTCCCGCAACGGCCGTCGCTGATCGCTATTGCCCGTGTAATGGTTGGGGTACGCCCGCCGTTCCGGTGGCGGCAGGTTGCGCGCTGGAGTGTGCACCAGTGGAGCGGTGGCCGCAATCGTGCCGCGAGCCCGGTGCCAACCGGCCCGAGCCCGCGGGTGATAACGCAGGCGGAACGGAAGCAGCAGGAACAGCACGGCCACCACTCGACAGACCAGACGCAACATTCGCGCGTCGCGCTCAGACCACCGCAGACCAAGCCGCTCACGAGCGGGGGCGGGCAGCAGCCCGGCGGTCATCCACAACAACACCCGGCTCACCGGATCCCACAACCTCCGCCACAACCACTCCGGCACTACCGCCAGGAGCGGAGGCTTGGGCATCCGCCCGATGTCGAGCACGTCCCGGGCAGCGCCACTGTCTTCAAGCACAGTGGCGCAAGTGGTGTCCCAGTACGCCAGAAGCTCTGCCCAGTCCCCCGGCAGGCCTTGCATCGGCAAACCGTAGAGCCGATACCACTGCACACTCTCGCGGGCGAGCCGCTCCTTCTGCGAGTCCGTGAACCCTGAGCCGAAGTTCTCGGCGATCACCACGTTGGCCATGACGAAGGTGACGTGCGCCCAGTAGAAGGGCGAGTGGTTGAGCGCGTTGTACCCCCGTCCGCGCACGTCCGT
>DASYZF010000323.1:0-4154 GCA_035946515.1 Gammaproteobacteria bacterium
CTCTCCAGCCAATCGTCGACCGCCGCGCCCGACACGGCCGCGCGCCAGTGGTGGGACTGGGTGATCAGCCAGGACGTGAGCAGGCCGCCGTAGGACCAGCCGCAGACGGCCTCCCGTGAGCTGTCGATGAAGCCGGACTCCTCGACGTGCATCAGGCCGGCCATGATGTCGCGGCTCGGCCCGGCCACGGAATCGTCGAACACGGCGCTCTGATAGGCGTTGCCGCTGTTGTCGCTGCCGCGGAAGTTGGGGGCGAACACCACGTAACCACGGGCGGCCAGGAGTTGCCCCATGGGCCACCAGGCGTCGATCCGGCGGGTGGCGGCCGAGATGCTGCCGTGCAGCAGCAGCACGAGGGGGTAGCGTCTGTCCTTGGAGAAATCCGGCGGATAGGTGATCACGCCGTTCTCCCGGAACCCGTCGGGGCCGTCCCACTCCACCGTCTCGCTTCGGCCCAGGTCCAGGGAGGCGATCCCATCGCCGTAGTGGGTGAGGCGGCGCGGCGCCGATTCCGGCGTGTCCATCACGTAGATGTCCGTCGGTCTCGCAGGCTCCTCTGCCTCGAAGGCGATGCGGCCGGAAGCGGCTACGCTCACATCGCACATCTGGCGCTCGCAGAAGGGGTAGACGTCGCCGAGCTTCAGTTGCACGGGCTGTCCACCCGGCGCCTGCAGCCAGAGCGCGACATGGGTGCCGTCCAAGCCGCCCGCCAGCATGGAGCCATCGGGCATCCAGCGCAGGCCGGCGATCTCCCGGTCCAGGGACTGCATCCAGCCGGTCTCTGCGGCGCCCGCTGCCGTCACCACCTGCACCTCGAATTCGTTGACGCGCGTGTCGCCGCGGGGCGAGAGATAGGCGAGATGCCCAGCGGGTGAGAAGGCCAGCGTGCCGCCCAAGAGCAGCGGCGGCGTCAGCCGCTTGCCGGCATGCGTCTTGATGTCGATCAGTTCGACGGCGGTCTGGTACTCGTCGGTGGCGTTGGCCGTCGGCTGGCGGATCACCGCTATGCTGCCGCCATCCGGTGACCAGGCGAGTTGCGGCGCCGGACTGCCGTAGGGGTTCCCCGCGTTGACGCTTGCCGGGCCGGTGGTGAGCCGGGTGGGCTTCGCTCCCGACGCGGGGACGATCCACAGTTGCGAGGGCAGCGCCGCCGCCTGCTGGGTGGCGCCGTTCTCCCCGGCGTCGAAGCGCCCGCCCTGGCGGCGCACCTGTGCCTCATCCGGCGGGTCCGCCGCCACGAAGGCGAGGGTCTTCGAGTCCGGGCTCCAGGCGATCTCCTGCACGTCCGCCGGCATCCGGGTGAGCCTGTGCGCCTGGCCGTCGCGCGAGCTCAGGTAGATCTGCAGCGGAGTGCCGGGAGGGCCTAGCGGGGCGAGGAAGGCGATGGTCTTGCCGTCGGGGGACCAGCGCGGGGAGAAGGCTTCCAGGGGGCGCGACAGCAGCCGCTGGTCGTCCCGCCCGAGTGTGTCGACGATATGCAGTTCGTGCACGTAGGCAGCGGCCTGCCCGTCCCACCGGCTGGTGACGAAGAGCACGCTCTTGCCGTCGGGCGAGATCTCGGCGTTGCTCACCTGCACCATGCGGAACAGGTCGCTGGGCTGGATGAGCCTGGCGTCGGCGGCGACGCAGAGGCAGGCGGCCAGGACGGCCGCAAGCGTTGCCAGTACGTCGCGTAGCATGGGCTGTCTCCTCGTCTGTGCCTGCGCAGGCCGCCTAAGCCCCGGGTGGGGCGACGCATTCGAAGTTTGCGGCATCGTCGGTGCTGCCCGTGCCGCGATAGTGCGCGATGTTCGGGAAGGCACAGAGCGGGCGGGTCCGTACCACGTCGCCGTCTGGCTTGCGCTTGGTCGCGATGATCTGTTCGGGTGCGGTCCCTTCCTCGACCCAGCGTTGCAGCGCCGCCGCTATCTTCGTATTGGGATCCCCCGTGCCCGCCGCGAACTGCCCGAAATTGTTGGGCCCGGGCCCGCCGAAGCAGTGCATCATCCCCGGCACCATGAACAGCCGCACGGAGCCGGCGGCCGCCTTCTGGCCGATCGTTTCGCGGACCCGCTCGTAGTAATCCACGGTCATGAGCGGCGGGATCGCCTGATCGGCCCAGCCCTGGTACAGGATCAGCTTCCCGCCGTGCGCCACGAATTTCCCGAGATCGGGGTCGGTCGCATCCAGGACAGGCGCGAGTTTCCGGTCTGCCGCTTTGACATCACGGTCGGGGTCGAAGCTGTGGAAATCCCATTTGGGGTTTTCGAATACAAGGCCGCTGAAATAGCCGTAGGCGAAATTATGGAAGCCGCTGTTCGTTTGCGGAGAGCTTGTTATCCAGCCATCCCAGCTCCAGCCGCCGGATCCGGTCTCCGCGCCTGGCGAGTAGCCGGGCAGGGTCGCTCCATCCGCAAGGACCTGGCCCTTATAGATCACCCGTAGCGCGGCGACTTGAGCTTGCGTCAGACACTGGTCCGTCTCCGGACCTTGGCAGAGCAACACGGATGGATCGAAGCCGCAACGCCGGGGATCGTCGATCAGCCCGTCCTTGATGCCGTCGATGCCATCACACGCCGCCAGCGCCGCCGCCTGGATGGCAGGAAGCTTGCTGGGTGGGAAATAGCCGGCTTTCTCCCCGGCCCCGAACCATGCGAAATCGATCGACGCGATCCCGGCAAACAAGTCCGTTGCACTGATCACGGGCGCCCCGGCGATGATCCCGTCGTAGTCATCCGGGTAGCGTTCGGCTTCCATCAGCGCCTCGCGCCCGCCATCGGAGCAGCCACAGAAATACGCATGGGCGGCTTTGCGCCCGTAGAAGGCGGAGAGGATCAGCTTGGCGCGGACGGTGGCCTCGTGGATCGCCCGGTACCCGTAGTCGATGACCTTCTCGGGATGCCCGATCGCCCAACCGCCGTCGGTAGGGCCACCCTCGTGCCCCGCATCGGTCCCGACCGCCGCATACCCTTCGGCGAGTCCGTCTTCGAGGCTTCCACCTCCGAGGCTTTCATAAGGCACGGCCCCTGCAAAACCGCCGTTGCCCGCCCCCCAGAGCCGCCCATTCCAATCTGCCGCCGGCAACCACACCTCGAATTTGATGTCCGAGTCGCTCGACGGCTTGGCGATGCCCGTGACGCGGCAGAATGCCTTCAGATCCGGAGTCGGGTCACCGCCCGGCGCCTTGAAGGTCCCCGCTGCTACGAGCTCCGCGCCGGCGATGGTCGTTTGCGGGATCTTCATGCTCGCGAGGCTCTTGCAGTCCGGCGCGGGCGCAGCGGCGAAGCTGCAGGGCGCGAAGACCAGGAGGTACCCGACACCCGCGAGCGCGAGGACGTCTCCCACAAGATGCTTGATTGAAGCCATGTTTCGACCCTCACTAATGGGGCGTTGTCCGCCGTGGTGAACTGAAGTGCGTGCTAAAAATCCTTCTCGAGCTGCAACCAGGTATGGTGCCCCGCCAGGGCATAGCCCTTGAGCGCGTAGATACCGGGATCGGCGTTGGTCCAGGTGTGCGCCAGGGTGAGGCCGATGCCGGAGCCGAGGTCGCAGGCGATGGACAACTTGTAGTCCGTGACGTCGAAGCGGGAATTCGGCTCACCGCTCACCGGATCATGGCCGGTGTGTCTCGCATGGCCGAGGCCCGCGCCCAGGGTCCACGCTCCGCCGACCGGCTGGGATGCCGCGACGCTCAGGTAGACGGTGCCCTTGGAATCGGGCGTGCTGACGTAATCGGTGACGGCGTAGTTGAGCTGTGCGCTCAGGCCCCTCCAGGCGAGGTAGGCATAGGCCTCGGTGGAATTGGGCTGATCCACCGGCGGCGATTGCTGCACGTAATGGCCCGGGAACTGTATGCGCACCAAGCCGGCCTTGGTGGTCCAGTCGGAACCGAAATGCCGGCGGTAGCCCAGCCAGGCGTCGGCATCCAGGCTCACGCTGTCGCCGGGATGGGCCTGGTCTACCCAGTTGATGCTGTTGCCGTCGAGGCCGCCGTAGATCCCGTCGCCGGGATTGACGTCGATCTCGCCCTGCACCGATGGCTGGCCCTGGCTCTGGGAGATGCCGCGCGCCACGAAGTTGGACTTGAACTCCACGTCGCCGCCGATCAGGGAGGCGGGTGCCGCCGGCGGCATCGCGGCCTCCGGCGCATCG
This sequence comes from Gammaproteobacteria bacterium, assembly GCA_035946515.1. GTDB lineage: Bacteria > Pseudomonadota > Gammaproteobacteria > Natronospirales > REEB76 > DASUBN01. The sequence goes on from DASYZF010000323.1 coordinate 4,132, forward strand.
TCCGCCTGCGCCTTGAAGGCGCA
>DASYZF010000324.1:0-14040 GCA_035946515.1 Gammaproteobacteria bacterium
GCCGGCCCTGGAGGACCTGGTTAAAGCCCAGCAGGAGCGGGCCAAGACCCTGAAGGAGATGGCCGAGGGCAGCCGTTTCTTCTTCGAGGAGATCGAGGGATACGAAGCCCAGGCCGCCGCCAAGAACCTCACGCAAGACGCCATGCCGGGCCTCGAAGCCCTGCGGACCAAGCTTGCAGCGCTGCCGGAGTGGACGGCCCCGGCCCTGCACGATGCCTTGAACGCCACGGCGGAGTCCTTAGGGCTAAAGCTCGGCAAGCTGGCCCAGCCCCTGCGGGTGGCGGTCTCCGGCGGCGGGGTCTCGCCGCCCATCGATGCCACCCTGGCGCTCTTGGGCCGCGAGAAGAGCTTCGCTCGCCTGGATCGGGCGCTGGAGTACATCCGCAAACAAGGATGACGGGGAAAGGGAACCCATCCCTGGTGCCCATCAGTCCGGGCATCCATGCCCGGCCGTCAGTCCAATGTGAAGCAGTGCTGCACATTGGACTGACCCCCACGGGGATTCGGCTGATATATAGGGTTCGAATCCCCTCATGAAGACTGAAGCAATAAAAAGGCCGCCCAGAAGGCGGCCTTTTTATTGCTTTGGCGTCCCCAAGGGGATTCGAACCCCTGTTACAGCCGTGAAAGGGCTATGTCCTAGGCCTCTAGACGATGGGGACGTCTCTTTAAGCATAAAGGGCGCCCTGCGGACGCCCTTTTTTACCTTGAACTTGGTGGAGCTAGCCGGGATCGAACCGGCGACCTCTTGCATGCCATGCAAGCGCTCTCCCAGCTGAGCTATAGCCCCAAGCCGAGGAGGCGGCATTTTCCCCGTGCCGGGCCCTCCTGTCAAGGGAATAGCCCTGTATTGTCCGGCACTTACGCGGTTTTCGGGCAAGAAAAACCGGCCTGCAGGCCGGTTTCCGTCGCACTCAAGACCTGTCCGGACTACTGCAGCAGCACCTGGTAAGTGATGGTGAAGGACGGGGCCGTGGAGCCGGTCTTGCCGTTCAGGCTACCCGTGAACGTGATCTGGAAACTCTTGATGGCCGTATCCGTGCAGGGACGGGTGCAGGTCGGCGAATAAGTATAGGGGGCGCCAGCGGTAGTGGAGAAGGTCATGACGGGCGCGCTCAGGCCGCTCGCGGTACTGCCGTTGGTGAAGGTGAAGGGCGTGGCACCGGTGAGATAGAACGTAGTGTTGGCGGGCACGGGGTCGGTGATCACCAGGCTTCCGGAGTCCGCTGGGCCCCGTCCGTTGTTCTGCACCAGGATGGTATAGAGGATGATGGCGCCGGGGATGGCCTTGGGACGGGTGGTGCCTTCCGCGGGGTCAGAAACCACCGACACGGTCTTCATGACGAGCAGGTCTGGCATGTCCACGTCAAACGAGGTATTGGCGGTCTGGTTGGCGGACTTGTCGGCACCTTCGTAACCGGTGACCGAGGCGGTCCAGAAGCCGGTCTTGGCGCTGGTGGGTATCACATACTTGTATTCGTAGGAGTTGCCCAGCGTATAGGTGTTGGTAGCGTCCTTGTTTGCGCTGCCGTCGCAATTCGTGCTGCCGGGTGTGGCCGGCGCGGGAGGGTTCTCGCTCATGGCCACAGGAGCCACCTCTACTGCGCCACTGGGGTCGGTGATCGTGATGATCGCAGAACCCACATCGGTGGGGCCGAAGGGGTCGTTCACCACCGCGCAGATGTAGACCGTGGCGCCCGGCACATAAACCGGGGTCGTGGTGGTCGCGGGGTAGGTTGCGTTATAAGCAGTCACGGAGTTGACGAAGATCAGCGGGTTGGTATTGGTGCCCGCTGGGAATGTCACGGTGCTCGGGCCGGTGCCCGTACCCGCCCCGATGACATAGTTGGTCGCATATTGAGACACCCGTATCGAGCGGTTCGTATTTCCCGAATTGTTGTTCACCAGTAGCTGCAAGTATCCGCCGGCAGGCACCAGGGTCGCCGTGGTGGTGAACGTGATGGTGTATAGGGTGGTGGCCGTCGTGTTGAACGTCACGCTGCCGGTGCCGATCACCGCACCGGTGTTGGTCTGGAGCGTCGCGGTAATGCTGCGGGTGATTGCGCCGGTCGATCCGGTGCGCGCCATGATCAAGTTGAACGTGCCCGTGCCCGCATTTATTTGCAGCGGCTCTTGCAACGGTAGCCCCGACATGCTCCAGGTAGTAGTGCGGTTATTGCCGTTTACGGTTACGCCCGCGCCGGCCGCCGTGGGAGCGACGCGGGTGATGGCCAGGGTATCGTAGGGGTAGATCGGTTTGTTGCCGGCGACCACACAGGACGATTGGGCCACGGTAACGGTGGGCGCGGTCGCCGTACTGCTGGTGGTTGTGCCGTTGGGGTTGGTGATGGTCGCGACATTGTTGATCTGGGTGCAGTTCGCCGTCCCGGCGGCCACGGTCGCCGTAAACACGACAGTGACCGAACCGCTGGCGGGTACGGTGATACCCGTCACGTTGATGTTGTTGCCTGACGAGGAGTTGGTGGCGCCGCCAGGGAAGCTCGTCACCGTGACATTGCTCAGGGTCGCGGCCACGGTATCGGTCACGCTGGCATTGACTGCGATTGCACCCGCGGATTCGACCAAGGTGATGGTGTACTGGACAGTATCACCCACGGCGTAGTCGCCACCATTGGTGTTGATCACCGACTTGGTGGACGTGGTCAGATCCGGCTCTACGATGGTGGTGACGTTGGTTGCCGTGTTGTTGGCGGTGTTGTAATCCAGGTTGGGGTTGCTGGCCACGGTGGCGGTGTTGGTCACCGAGCTGGTGACGGTGTTGGCCACTGTCACGTTCAAGGTGATGTTCGGTAGCGAACCGCCCGAAGCGACCGTCACGTTGCTGGCGGTGCAGGTCACCACCTGGCCCGCATCGCCACAGGTCCAGCCGGTGCCGCTAGCGGAGGAATAGCTCAGGCCAGTCGGCAGCGCGTCGGTCACGGTGATGGTATCGGTGGGCGAGTAGGTGTCCGGACCGTTGCTCGTGACCCCCAGCGTGTAGGTGCCGGTGCCGCCGGCGGCGAAACTCCCGCTAGGGGTCGAGGTGATGGCGAAGTCCGCCGCGTGGAATTTCACTGCGAAGGCGATGCCCTGCAGGCCGCCGCCCACCAGCGTCGAGGAGATGGTGGTCGGGCTGCCCTGGGTGGCGAAGGCGTACGCGCCCACCGTGCCAGCTACGCCGGTCTCGGTGACCGTGGTCGTGCCGACGCCGCTGAGCGTGGGATAGACGCCTCCTTGGGGCATGCTGGCCAGCAGAGTCCAGGGGTTGCCGTTGGTGGTGAAACTCAAGGATTCGGCGTTGTTGGTGGACTCGGCATCGGCAGCCACGATGGCGTAGGGCACGGTGCCCGAACCCACGGTCAGGACGATGTTGCTCAGTGTGACGGTGGTGGTGGTGCCGTTGTTGGACTGGTAGAGCGCCGGATTGCCCGGCACGCCGGTAAAGGCCGTCTGGCCGAAGGCCGCGCCGGCCCAAGTCGGGACAGTGGTGGCAAACAGCCCACCGGTGCCGCTGACTCCGCCGGTGGAAACCGTGATGGTAAAGCTCAGGGTGCTGCCGCCGGGCAGGGTGATGGTGAAAGGCTGGCCGCTGGCCGCCGCCGTGTCGCTGTAGTTGGTGAAGTCAATCCAGCAATAGGTCGGGTAGTCCGCTGGCCCGGCCCCCTGACCGGTGGCGGCACCGCAGGTGCCCGTGGCAGCAAAGGCGCCGGGTGCGAACCACCCGGCAGCCAGCATGACCAGGAGGGAACCCAGGAGGCGTGCGCGGCTCAAGCTGCGCCGGGCCATGGCCGGGCCGATCTTGGTAGCCAGGCTCTTGAAGACGCCGGCTGTCCTGACCGTAGAAGCCGCCCGCAGGCCCAGGCCCGATGCGAGGCGGTTGAGTCCCGCCGTCAAAGCTGGGTTGTGGCGGGCGAAGGCCTCGATGCGGCGCAGGGGCAGGGGGCGGCTCATGGGCTGCAAACCTCTTTATTCACAAGCACTTGGCCTCAGGCGGCACCCGGACCCATCCGGATGACGCCCGCTTTGCATCCTATGGGCGCTGCATAGCGTATCAGCACCCAAGCTCCGGAGAGGGTTTTGGATGACGTTTAGACTCATTCCATTCGTACACGAAGAGTTCATGTTCATTTAAAACATAATGTTAGCATATTTTCGATTAAATTATATGTTAAATAGATACTGAAATTTGCTTGACATATTATAGCTTTTCTTATGACAATAATGCCGTAAGAAGCAATTCGCAAGACCCGGTTTTCGGCACACACCATCCGACCCCGCTAACGTGTGCCCCCGGGAGGGGAGCTGAAGAGTGAGGAGACTCGTAAGCGTTCTGCTGACGGCGCTCGTCGCGTATGCCCAGGGGGCAGGCGCGGCTACGGACGCGCCTGCCGGTACGGTGATCACCAACACCGCCTCGGTGCAGTACCTGGTCGCCACCACGGTCCAGACCCAGAGCACCTTCGCGAACTTCACGGTCCAGCAGCTCATCAACGTCACGGTGACCTGGCAGAACAGCGCCGACGTGAGCGTGAGCCCCGGCGCCACCAACCAGGCGCTGCTCTTCAAGGTGACCAACACCGGCAACGGCCAGGACAGCTTCAAGCTCACGGACGCGCTCGTGACCCCGAGCGGCTCCTCCTTCACCCCCGCGGGTTGCCTGATCTATTTCGACACCGCCGGCACCGGCGTCTATGCCGCCAGCGACGCGCTCTACACACCCGGCAGCAACGACCCGGTCCTGCCCCAGAACGGTTCGGTGAACATGCTCGTCGTCTGCAACATCCCGAGCGGCGCCGCGGACGCGAGCCTGGGGGAGATGCAGTTCACCGCCACCTCCAAGACCGCGAGCGGCACCTTCGGCACGGTGGCCACGGGCGGCGGCGTGAGCGGCGTGGACGCGGTGGTGGGCCAGAGCGGCGGCACCGCCAACGCCACCGGCATCTATCAGGTTCACCAGATCGCGCTCGCCTACACCCTGAGCGCCACGGTGAGCGCGCCCGGCGGCGGCAGCCAGCCCCTCTCTGGCGCCACCATCACCTACACCCTGACCGTGACCCCGAGCGGCAGCGCCACGGCGAACAGCCTGGTGGTCACGGATCCCGTGCCCGCCAACACCACCTACGTGCCGAACAGCCTCACCCTGAACGGCAGTGCCGTGGCCCCGGCCACGGGCGACTACAACGTCACCACCCCCGGGGCGGTGACGGTGAAGCTTGGCAACCTGGCGGGCACCGCCAGCGCCCAGCTGATTAAGTTCCAGGTCCAGATCAACTGAAGCAGAGGTAAAGGAAATGAAATCCAGCCGCATGTCCATCGTCATCGCCCTTCTGTCGGGTTGGGCGTTCGCAGCCATGGCCGCTGAGCCTGGCCACATCAAGCTCCAGACCGTCGGGTTCCAGGAGAAGGTGACTGCCCAGAAAGACGGCAGCACCAAGACCGAGATCGTGCCGGTCGGCCGCGTGCTGCCGGGCACCGAGGTCATCTGGAACGTCAACTACCAGATCATCGGCAAGCAGCCGGTGACCGACGCCGTGATCACCGATCCGGTGCCGGCCCACATGGTCTATGTCCCGGGCTCCGCCTCGGGCGAAAACGCCGAGATCAGCTTCTCCGTGGACGGGGGCAAGACCTTCGCCCTCCCGGAGAAGCTGCAGGTGCAGGGTGCCGACGGCAAGCTGCACGACGCGCTGCCCAAGGACTACACCACGGTCCGCTGGGTCATCAAAGGCACGCTGAAGCCGGGCGCCAAGGGCACGGTGACTTTCCACGCCACGCTGCAATAAGCGGAGCGATTTCCCCGGGCGCGAGATTTCAGGAGACCACGCGCTCTAGGCGGTCCCGGCAGGGACCGCAAATCCAGGCCCAGGAAGGGCGAACGGAACCGATCACAAGTGGCGCTTGTGGTCGCGGGTGTGTGCGAGCGAAGACCTGTAGTTATGTAAAACGGACATGGGCTGTCGGCAGGGAGCCGAAGCCCTGTGAAGAGAGAGGCCAGCCAGGGAGGCGTTTGTGGGTCCGGGTGGCCACCGGACCGAATGTGCAACCCAAAGAACCCTCGTAAGGAGGAAATTGTCATGAAACTCGTTAATGCAGTGAGACTCACCGGCGCCTTGGTGGCCGGCGTGGTCCTGTCGTTGTTCGCCGGGACCGCTTCTGCGGCTCCGGTGGGCACGCCCACAGGTACCACGATCAGCAACCTGGCGACGGTGGCCTATTCGGTCAACGGCGTCAGCCAGGCGTCCATCGGCAGCTCGGCTGCGGGCAACACCTCGGGTGCCGGCACGGCGACCACCTTCGTGGTGGACACCAAGCTGAGCTTGGTGGTGACCACCGTCGACTCCTCGGAAGTGCTGGTGGCCGCTGGCCAGACGGGAGCCGTATTGGTGTACCAAGTCACCAACAACGGCAACTCGACCCAAGGCATCAACTTCAGCACGGTGCAGGAAGCGACCAACACGTTGGATCCGTTCAACGCCGCGCTGAAGGATGACTTCGATCCCACCAGCCCCACGGTGTGGGTGTCGAGCAGCAACGTCAACACCTACAACTCGGCGACTGACACCTCGCACTCGCTGTTCTCGCTGGCCTCCGGCAGCTCGAACTACGTGTTCATCGTGTCGACGGTCCCCGCCGGGCAGGTGAACGGCGACATCGCCGTGGAAGCCCTGGTGGCCCAGGAAGCCGCCACAGGTGCGAACTACGCTGCCGGTGCTGGTGCCAGCATCACCACCGACCAGTCGGGCAGCGCCTGGACGCCTGGAACCGCTCAGCAGATCTTCTACGACACGGCGGGCGGTGCGGGTGACGGCGACGCCGCCAATGACGGCAAGGCCTCGAGCCGCGACGCCTACCTGGTGCGAGTGGCCGCGCTGACCATCACCAAGGGTACGCCCGTGGTGCTGAGCGATCCCACCGGTGACGCCATCAAGCACGCCATCCCGGGTGCCGTGATGCAGTACACCGTGACGATCGCCAATGCGGCGACTGCAAGGCTGAACGCCAGCAGCATCACGCTGACGGACGCCCTGCCTGCCAACACCAGCTGGGGCACCTCGGGTGCCGGCACCATGACGGTCGCCACTCCGGGCGTGAACAGCGGCAACCCGCTGAGCTGCCCGGATGGCAGCGTGACGACGGGCACGGTCACCGGCGGCGTGCCGTACACGGCGGACAGCTGCGACTTCAACAAGACCACCGCGAACACCATCACGGTGTCCGGTATCACGTTGAAGCCCGGTGACACGACGACCATCGTCTATACGGTGACCATCAACTGACCGCCCGGCAGCCAGTTGAGTTGATCAAGTGTCAAAGATCCTGACCAGGGTTTCGGTTGCGCACGCGCGCCCGGGTGGACAACCCGGGCGCGCTCTTGCGCGTCTGTGGCCCTGCATAAGGAGCGAACATGCTGCGTGTTTGGACAAGACGCGGCCGGAAGAAGTGCTGACTTCGCCGGCCCGCCTTGCCAAAGCCCCCCGCCGTGTCGGCGGGATCACGGGAGGCTTTAGCAAGGCGTGGGCGCTAGCCCTGGCTCTTGGCTTGACGCACGTGGGGACGGCGGCGGCAGGGACGACGCCGCCGGGCACTGTGATCTCGAACACCGGTTCGCTTGCCTACCAAGTCTCGGGCGGCGGCACGCATACGCAGCAGACCAACACGGTGAACATCACCACGGTCGCCGCGAACCGCACGCCGTCCTCTGTGATCTTCCTCGACTACGCGCCGGGTTCGTCCGACGCCAGCAGCCTGCTGGCCGGCCCGACCCTGTGCAGCACCAACGGCGGGAGCACCTTCAACCCGCTGCCGAATCCCGGCAGCCTGAACGTGTCCAACCCGCTGGCGCTGGCCCCGACCTCGATGTACAACGCGGGCGATCCGCTCTTCATAGAGCTGACCGACCACGACCAGAACATCGATCCGACGGTCCGCGACACCGTGCTGGTGGCGGTGTCGGTGCCTTCGCTGCATGAATCGGTGGTGCTGAAGCTCACCGAGACCGGGGTCAACACGGGCGTGTTCGTGGGCTACGTGCTCACCGGCACCTCGAACGCAGGCGGCTGCAGCCTGCAGGTGGGCCCCAACACCACGGTCGACGTGAACTACGTCGACATCTCGGATGCGAGCGACAAATCCTCGGCGACGGCGCTGGTGGACCCCTTCGACGTGGTGTTCGATTCCACCAGCGGCAAGCGCCTGGACGGCGCCAAGCTGACGCTGGTGGATGCCAACACCGGGAAACCGGTGCCGGTGCTGGGCAGGGACGGTGTCAGCACCTATCCCTCGACGGTGACGAGCGGCACCACGGTGACCGACTCGGCCGGCGAGAAGTACGACATGCCCGCGGGCGGCTTCCTGTTCCCGGTGGTCAAGCCGGGCAACTACCGCGTGCAGGTCGAGCCGCCACAGGGCTATCACGCCCCCTCGGTGGTGAGCGCCAAGACCCTCGAGGCGCTCTCGGGCGCGCCTTACATCCTGCCGTCCGGTTCCTACGGCGGCACGATGGGCCAGAAGGCTGAAGGGGTGCTGCAGCTGGACATGCCGCTGGATCCGATCTCGACCAAACTGCTGCTGCAGAAGACCGTCTCCACGGCCACGGCCTCCGTCGGCGACATCATCCAGTACAGCCTGACGCTGCAGAACGTGAGCACCACCCTGGCCGCCGAGGGCGTGCAGGTGGTGGACGTCCTGCCGCAGGGGCTGCGTTACGTGAAGGGCTCCGCGCGGCTCGCCAGCGGCGCGACGGCTGCCGTGAGCATCAGCCCCACGGGCCAGCAGCTGACCATCACCGCGGGCTCGGTGCCGGCCAAGGGCACCCAGACGGTGGAATACGCGGTGGAGATCACCGCCGCCACCCCGCTGACCACGGTCATCAACACCGCCCAGGCCTTCGAAGACGGCGTGGCGGTGTCGAACCAGGCCACGGCCGGCGTGGAAGTGCAGAGCGAGTTCCTGCAGAACGTGAACACCCTCGTCGGCCGCGTGGTGGTGGGCTGCGACTCCCAGGGCACCCAGGGAGTGGAGAAGGCCCGCGTGGTGATGGAAGACGGCAGCTACGCGATCACCGACAAGCACGGCGACTATCATTTCCAGGCCATCACCAACGGCACCCACGTGGTGCAGCTCGACCTGGCCAGCCTGCCCAAGGGCTATGAGCCCATGAGTTGCGAGCAGAACACCCGTTGGGCCGGCCGCGACTATTCCCAGTTCGTGGAAGTGCACGGCGGCGCCCTGTGGCGCGCCGACTTCCACGTGCGCCCCATCCCGGGCGCCCAGGGCGACCTCAGCCTGCAGCTGACCCAGGCCCCGGCCATCGATCACGTGCATAACACCCTGCAGCTCACGGTCTCCGACGTGCCGGTGACCAACCTCTCCACCACCGTGATGCTGCCCGCCGGCATGACCTACCTCGCGGGCACCGCCCGCCTCGACGGCCAGAAGATTGACGATCCTCAGGACGCCGGCGGCGGCATGCTCATCTTCCGCACCGGCGCCCACGCGGCCGGCTGGAAGGGCGTGCTCGAGTTCGACACCGTGCTGCCGGCGGTGCAGGGTGCCGCGCCGCCCGCGGCCGCGCACCAGACGAAGTCCTTCACCATCGAGGGCTTCCCCTCGGGCAAGGTGGAGATGAGCGCCCACGACCAGGAGGTGATGCAGCAGATCGCTGACCTCATCAAGGGCGCCCAGAACATCAGCATGACTTTCGTCGGCTACACCGACGCCCAGCCGCTGACCGCCGGTTCCAAGTACGCCAACAACATGGAGCTCTCCATCGCCCGCGCCCAGGCAGTGGCCGACTACCTGCAGGCCCACATCGACGTGGACAGCGCCCAGGTGTTCATCTCCGGCCGCGGCAGCAACGATCCCGTGGCTTCCAACGCCACCGAAGCGGGCCGCAACCGGAACCGCCGCACCCAGATCGACGTGGTGTACGACGAGAAGGGCACTTCCGCCGAGCCCACCGCGGTCAACAACAGCGTGTTCCAGACCCGCGCCCTGGCGAGCTTCGACGCGCCGAGCGCCAAGGGCCAGCACACCGCGCCGGCCGCCGTGGTGCTGCACGCGGTGCCGGGCGCGAAGCAGGAGGAGAGGGAGTTCACGCTGCAGGACTTCGCCTCCGGCAGCACCGAGTTGAGCGCCCATGACCAGGACGTGATGCAGCAGGTGGCGGCGCTCCTCAAGGGGGCATCGGACGTCAGCCTCACCTTCGTGGGCTACACCGACGACACCCGCGTGGCGGCCGGCTCCAGGTACGCCAACAACATGGAGCTCTCCATCGCCCGTGCCAAGACCGCAGCCGACTATGTCACCGGTCATCTGCCGGTGGACGGTGCCCAGGTGTTCATCGTGGGCCGCGGCAACGACGCCACCGCCGACGGCGGCGACGGCGATGTCGCCCGGAACCGCCGCATCGTCATCAAGGTGCAGTACAGCGCCGCGGGCACGGCAGCGGCCGACGCCGGCGGCCAGTCCACGGTGCAGCACGCCGCCATCAAGGGGCTGTCGCCCGCCGACATGCCGGATGCCAAGCAGCAGGACGCGGTCGATGCCGCCGCCATGGCCGACACGGACGCGAACGACGATCAGAGCAAGCTGGCGGATCAATACGAGCTGGATCCGAAGTGGCTCGAGACCCAGGCCGACGGCAAACCGCAGTTCGTGTGGCCGACGGAGAGCTTCCTGCCCGCCATCCCGGCCATCCACGTGGCGGTGGAGCACGCCCCGGGCCAGAAGGCGGTGCTGTACGTGAACGGCCAGCCCGTCTCGATGCGCGCCTTCCTGTCGGTCAGCAAGAACCGCCTCGGCACCGCCGCCGTGAGCCAGTGGCTGGGCGTGCCGCTCACCGAGGGCGACAACGACCTCACGGCCGAGATCACCCAGGACGGCAAGGTGGTGCAGCGCGTCGAGCGCCGCGTCCATTACTCCGGCGTGCCGGTACGCGCCGAGTTCCTGGCCGACCAGTCCAAGCTGCTGGCGGACGGCCGCGTGAAGCCGGTGTTCGCCGTGCGCTTCTTTGACCGCTGGGGCTATCCGGCCCGTCGCGGCCTGATCGGCAAGTACCAGGTCGATGCGCCGTTCGTGGCTTACCAGAGCGTGCAGCAGCTCCAGCAGGACCAGGTCAGCGCCCTCAGTCCGCGCGAGCCGACCTACACCATCGGCGAAGGCGGCATCGCCTATATCCACCTGATGCCCACCACCACCACGGGTGAAGTGACCGTGACGGTGCCGATGGTGAACGACACCTACCAGCAGTTGCACGGCTGGATGCGCCCGGCGGCCCGCGACTGGATCCTGGTGGGCGTGGCGAGCGGCACCGCCGCCTTCGACAAGATCAAGAACAACATGCAGTCGGTGCAGGGCGACGACCCGAACAGCGACATCTACCAGGACGGGCGCGTGGCGTTCTACGCCAAGGGCACCATCCAGGGCGACTTCCTGCTGACCGCCTCCTATGACTCCGCCAAGGCGGGCGGCGTCGGCGCTAACGGCCTGCAGCAGGCCGTCAACCCGAACACCTACTTCATGCTCTACGGCGATGCGGCGCAGCAGGGTTTCGATGCCCAGAGCGCCAGCAAGCTATACGTGAAGATCGAGCGCAACCAGTTCTACGCCCTGTTCGGCGACTACAACACCGGCCTCACGGTGACCGAGCTCTCGGCCTACGACCGCATGTTCAACGGCGTGAAGAGCGCCTACCAGGGCGACAACTTCGGCTACACGGCCTTCGCCGCCCAGAACAACCAGGCCTACGTGAAGGACGAGATCCAGGGCAACGGCACCTCTGGCCTCTACCACCTGTCGCACCAGCAGCTCCTGATCGACTCCGAGCGGGTGGTGCTCGAGACCCGCGATCGCTACACCAACGCGGTGCTCTCGACCCAAAGCCTGACGCCGTTCGTGGACTACACCCTCGACTACTTCGGCGGCACGATCTTCTTCAAGGATCCGGTGGCCGCGCGCGACTCCAACTTCAACCCGATCTACATCGTGGTGCAGTACGAGGTCACCACCGGCGCCTCCAACGCCATCAGCACCGGCGGCCGGGCCTCCATCAAGTCCGCCGACGGCAAGGTGGAGCTCGGCGCCACCGTGGTGAACGAGGGTACCGGCGACGGCAACAACCGCCTCACCGGCACCGACCTGCGCGTGCAGGTGACCCCGAGCACCACCCTGAAGGCCGAAGTGGCCCACACCGCCAACGGCCCGAACGGCGCCAGCAGCACCTTGAGCAACGTCAACGGCGTGAGCGTCACCACCGGCAGCAGCAACACCAGCAACGCCAGCGGCAACGCCTACAGCGTGGAACTCAAGACCCAGAGCTTGACGCTGGAGAACGACATCTACGTGAAGGACGAGGCCCCGACCTTCGGACTCGGCCAGCAGAGTCTGGGTGACGCCGGCATGCGCCGCTTCGGTGACGACACCCGCTACCACCTGGACCAGAACTGGAGCCTGCTGGGGCAAGTGCAGCGCCAGCAGTCCATCGCCCAGGACTCGACCAGCGACGTGGCCAACGGCGGCGTGCAGTACAAGTTCGATAACGGCAGCACCCTGGGTGCCGGTCTGCAGCACGCCCAGGAAAGCTATCCCAATGCCACCCCGACCGTGTTCGGCGGCACGGCCCAGGGCGACTACAGCTCCAACCAGGCTTATGTGAATGGCACCTATGGGCTCACCTCGAAGGTGGTGCTGCGGGGCAGCGCGACGCGGACCCTGGGTGGCGAGGCCGCAGACCCGCAGTATCCCAACCTGTATGCCGCGGGCGTCGACTACAAGCTCACCGACAAGACCGCGCTGTTCGTGAACGAGCAGTCCACGAGCGGCACCCTGCAGTCCGACCGCACCACCGAGTTCGGCGTGAAGACCCAGCCTTGGGACCAGGCCCAGGTGAGCAGCTCCGTGTCCCAGGAGCAGACCGAGTACGGCCCGCGCCTGTTCTCTACCGTGGGGCTCACCCAGGGTTGGCAGGTGAACAAGGAGCTGAGCCTGGAGGCGGGCTACGACCGCGTGGCTTCCATGCACCAGCCGAGCACGCCGGTCACCACGGCACAGACCGCCACCGCGCCGGCCACGGGCGCCTACACCTCCGACTTCAACTCGATGTTCCTGGGCGCGAGCTACCACCAGGCGGACTGGGCCATGAACGGCCGCGCCGAAACGCTCAACTCTGACCAGCAGACGACCCGCAACCTGTTCGCGGGCTTCTATCGCACGCTCGGCGCCGGCGTGGCCTTCAGCGCCAGCTTGCAGGGCTTCCACAGCGATTACGCCGTCGGCGGCGTGTCCGACACCGCGAACGGGCGCCTGGGCTTCGCCTACCGCCCCGACGAGAGCCGCTGGTCCTGGCTCGAGCAGCTCGACCTCGTGTATGCGAGCCAGGAGGGCTTGCAGGGCTTGCCGCAGTTCGCGAGCGCTACCGGCACGGCGGCGAGCCAGGAATCCGCCGCGACCCTGGCGAACGACCCGCAGACCGTGGCCACCTACGGCCTCAACATGCGCACCTGGAAGATCGTCAACAACCTGCAGCAGAACTACGCGGAAGAGGGCGTCTACCAGTTCTCGCTGTACTACGGCTCGAAGTGGGCGCGCTTCGCCTTCGACACCGGCAGCTACCAGGGCTACACCGACCTCATGGGCGTCGAGTACCGCTACGACATCCGTCCGAAGTGGGACCTCGGCTTCATGGTGAACCGCATCCATTCCTACGGCGCGGGCGTGACCAACCGCAGCTACGGCATCGAGACCGGCTGGGACATCGGCACCAACATGTGGCTGAGCCTGGGTTACAACTTCTCCGGCTTCTACGACCAGGACTTCACCGCCGACCACTACACGGCCCAGGGGCTGTTCCTGCGTTTCCGCTTCAAGTTCGATCAGGACACGGTGAAGAGCATGGCCAGCGCCGGCAAGCTGGTGACGCCGCCCTGAGCGGGAGGGTGAGGGCAGAAGGACAGAGAGTTTCGGTTAGTGCGACTTCGACGTTCGCGGATGGGCGTTCGAGGTAGGCACGGCAGAGGCCGGTGGCCGACACCATCGGCCTCT
>DASYZF010000325.1:0-9822 GCA_035946515.1 Gammaproteobacteria bacterium
GGCGATGAGGCTCGCCAGGGAGCCGATGGCGAGCCCGAAGCCGCCGACGTCCGCGCCCCAGGCGAGACTGCGCCAATCCCCTGAGTATCCCGCCAGCAGGATGGTGGTGGGCACGTTGCTGATGGCCTGGGAGAGCCCAGCACCCGTGAGATAGAGCGTCGCGGGCTGCTGCAGGTCGAGGCGCATCAGCAGCTCGTGCATCCACGGCAAGCCTCCCACGAGCCTCAGGTCCACGAACATCAGGATGAAGACCGCGAGCAGCGGCCAGTCGAGACGGCGGAACACCGCGCGGGACGCTGCCGCGAACAGCAGCGCCGTGAGCAGCAGCGCCAGGGGCGCATGGCGCAGGTCAGCCAGCACGATGAAGGGCACGAAGCAGGCCGCCGACAAGGCCAACAGCGGCCAGCGCACCTCCAGCGGCCCTTGCAGCGCATGCAGCTGCAGGGCTCGGGGCCGGAACGCCAGGAAGCTGAACCCCACGAGACAGGTGGCCGCGATCGAGGTGGGAGGCAGCATGCCGGCCACGAAGCCGAGGAAATGCACCCCCGAGGACTGCCATAGGAAGATGTTCTGGGGATTGCCGATGGGCGAGAGCATGGAACCGGTGTTCACCGCCAGGGCCTCGAATATCACCAGCCGCCGCACCGGCAACGCCGCCAGTTCTCCCAGGCTCAAGGTCAGCGGCACCACGATGAACAGCGCGATGTCGTTGGTGAGCACCGCCGCGAGGATCGCCGCGAGCGCCATCAGGAACTGCGCCAGCCGCCGTTCGTCGTGGATGAGCCGCGTCACCCGCCAGGCGAGCCGGTGCAGGAAGCCGCTGGCCTCGATGCCGGCGGTGAGCAAGAGGAGCCCCGTCAGCGTGGCGATGGTGGGCCAGTCCACGAGCCTGAGGTAGCCCGCGATGCCGGCGGGATGCCAGGCGCTGAACGCCAGCAGCACAGCCACGAGTGCCCACAGCAGGACGTCCCCGCGCAGGGAGTAACCGGGTTCGCTCACTCAAGGCTGCCTGTAGATGACGCCGTCCTTCATCACGAAGGCCACGTGTTCCAGCACGCCGATGTCCCGAGTCGGATCTCCCGGCACCGCCACCAGGTCCGCGTAAGCGCCCGCGCTCACGTGCCCGAGTTCCTGGTCCTCGCGCAGGATGTGGGCGTCCACCGCCGTCGCGGCCAGGAGCGCCTCGGTGGGCGTCATGCCGTCCTTCACCAGCCATTCGAGCTCACGGTAGTTGGTGCCGTGGGCGTAGACCCCCACGTCGCTGCCGCAGCCGATGGTCACCCCCGCTTGCCGCGCCAGGGTGAGTGCGCGATGGGCGTCTTCCATCCCGGGCGTGGGCGGCGTCTTGCCGGGTACGTAACCCTGGAAATATTCGGAATAGGCTTCCTGGGCCGTGAGCGTGGGCAGGTAAGCCGTGTGCCGCTCCGCCATCAGCTTGAACACCTCCGCGGTGCCGCCGTAGCCGTGCTCGATGGTATCCGCCCCCGCCAGCACCGCGCGCCGCATGCCTTCCGCCGTGGTGGCATGGGCCGACACCGGGCGCCCCAGGGAATGGGCCGCTTCCACCAGCGCGTTCAATTCCTCCTGGGTGAAGGTCGGCACCGCCGTGCCGCCGGGTCCGCAGCGATAATCCGCATAGACCTTGATCCAATCGGCCCCATGCCCCGCCTGCTCCCGCACCGCCGCGAGGATCGCCGGCACGCCGCTCACCGCCTCGCCACCCTGGGGCAGCGTGAGATCGTCCCGGAATCCCTTGGGACCGGGACCGTAGCAGCCGCTCGCCACGATGGCGCGGGTCGCGACCCAGAGCCTCGGCCCTGGGATCATGCCCTCCTCGATGGCGCGCTTGACCGAGAGGTCCGCGTAGCCCGCCCCCTCGGTGCCGAGGTCCCGCAGCGTGGTGAAGCCTGCCAGCAGCGTCGCCCGCGCGTGCACCGCCGCTTCGAGGGTGCGATAGGCCTCCGGCTCCTTCAGCACCTGGTCGTTCCAGAGGGTCTCGTCATAAGGATGCAGGAAGAGATGCGAATGGAGGTCCATGAGCCCCGGTAGCAGGGTCATGCCTGGCAGCTCCATGCGCCGGGCCTCCGCCGGGACCGCCAGCCTCCCCTCCGGGCCCACGGCGGCGATGCGTCCCCCCTGCACCAGCACCACCCAGCCCGGGTGCACCGCGCTGTCGTCGGCGGTGAACACCCCTGCCGGGTGCAATAGATAAGTGGGTTCCGGGGAGGCACCCCAGGCCGGCAGCCAAAACCAGGCCAGCCAAAGCACCGTCAGCCAACGACCGAAAAACTGGCCCATGGTGGTCTCCACGCGTCCCTTAAGCTGGGCCGATGATACATATATTAGTGCCCGGCACCCCTCGGGAATCCTGGCTCCGCGGGGGGTCGCCGTCCGTCGCCCCTTTCCCTTCGCCGGTCGCGCCGGCGTCGTATTCCCCCCCTGGAACCCCTATATTTCCCGCATGCGGAACGCGGGCGGTTTCACGCTGATTGAACTCCTGATCACCCTGTCGGTGGCCGGCATACTCGTGGCCCTCGCCGGACCGAGCTTCAAGATCACCATCCAGAACAACCGCCTGGTCACCCAGGGTAACGATTTCCTGGGTGCGCTCATCTACGCCCGCTCCGAAGCCATCGAGCTCAACAGCACCGTCACCGTCTGCGCCAGCAGCGACGGCGCCACCTGCAGCGGCACCAACTGGGCATCCGGCTGGGTGGTGGGCTATGCCCCCAGCGGCGGCAGCAATCCCGTGGCCACCGTGCTGCGCTCCCACATCGCCATCACCGGCGGCAACACCTTGAGCAGCAGCCTGGGGGCGAGTGCCGCCTTCCTCAGCACCGGGATGCTGAACGGCACCAGTACCGGCACGTTCACCCTCTGCGATTCCCGCGGCAAGACCTACGGGCGCTCCTTGTACCTGATGCTGTCCGGCCAGGCCAAGCTCTCCCCCACCGCGGGTCTGCAGGTGGGCAACGCCGCCATCGCGAGCTGCTAATGGATAGGCAAGCGACATCCCTCAAATCGCCCGGACGCAGCGGCGGCTTCTCGCTCATCGAGGTGCTGATCTCCCTCGTCATCCTCTCCGTCGGGCTCTTGGGCATCGCCGCCATGGTGAGTGTGTCCCTCAAGAGCAAGGAGAGCTCCTATTACCGCAGCCAGGCCACGGCCTTGTCCTACGCCATCCTCGACCGCATGCGCGCGAACCGCGCCCCGGCCAGCACTTCGGCCTACGACGTCGCCATCGGCCAGACCCTCGGCAACAACCTCACGGGGCAATCCATCACGGTGCCCACCGGCGACTGCACCGCCATCACCTCCCCCTGCAACAACGACCAGATCGCCGCCCTGGACCTCACCCAATGGAAGTTCGATCTCGCCAACACCCTGCCCTCCGGCGATGGCAGCATCTCCACCGTCACCTGGAACTCCACGACCCAGGTGACCATCACCGTGCAGTGGAACGATAAGCGCGCCACCCAATCCGTGGAGACTGGTGCCGCTACCTATGGCACCAGCGTCGCGCCTGCGGCCGCGACCCTGAGCTTCTCCGTCATCAGCGGCCTATGAGCATGAACACACATCCGCGTATCGACGGACGGGAGTCGGGGTTCTCCCTCATAGAGCTCATGGTGGCCCTGGTGCTGGGCCTCATCCTCATGGGCGGCGTCATCTCGGTGTTCATCACCAGCAAGAGCACCTACAGCCTCAACAACGCCCTGGGCGCGGTCCAGGAGAGCGGCCGCTTCGCCATGGGACTCATGGCCCCCAACATCCGCATGGCGGGGTTCATGGGTTGCGCGGCCGTCGGCAACGGCGCGTCCTACTCGACCTTGACCAACACTCCGTCAGACCTGTACGACTTCAGTAACTCGGTCGAGGGCTATGAAGCGAAGAACACCGGCATCGGCGGCGCCTACACCATGCCGAGCACCGTGGCCGCCGACACCACCACCACGGACTGGGCCCCGGCCCCCGCCACCGCCCCCGGCGTCCCCTCCGCTTTGATGACCATGACTGGCGCCGTCCCACCCGTGAAGGGCAGCGACATGTTCGTGTTGCACGAGGCCGCGGGGCAGGGTTTCTACCTCCAGCCCAACGGCAGCGGGAACTACGTCAGCAGCGGCAACGTCTACTTGCTGCCGGCGGATGCCCAGCAGGTTCAACAGGGCCAGGTTTTGATCGTCTCGGATTGCAAAAACACCGTCCTCTCCCAGGCCACCAATACCCCTGGGAGTTCCAACGACGGCCATGTGGAGCACAGTAACGCTGGTCCGTACGTGCCGGGGAACACCAACCCGCAATGGCCGGTATCTTTCGGCAAGGGTGCGCAGCTCTTCGTGGCCGAGGCCTACGTCTACTACATCGGCGTGGGCCAGGATCTGGGCCCCTCCCTGTATATGGTCAACCTGGGCGTGACCGGCGCGGCGGCGAAGCCGGTGGAACTGGTCTCGGGCGTGGAGAACATGCAGGTGCTCTACGGCGTGGACACCGACGGCGACAAGATCCCCAACGCCTTTGTGCCCGCGGACGTGGTGTACGCCAATAAGGACTGGGGGAACGTGGTGAGCCTGCGTATCGCCCTCGTCACCCAAAGCGACGACAACTCCGTCGACACGACCCCGGCCACCGCCGCCACCTATACCGTGCTGGACTCGAGCGCGACCTACGGCGTGACCCTCACCGCCCCCAAGGACCGGCGCTTGCGCCGCGTCTTCCAGGAAACCATCTCCATCCGGAACAAGCTCCCATGAACGTCGCCGACCACCCCCTGCTCCAGGTCCGCCGGGCTGAGCGCGGCGCGGTGCTGGTCATCTCCCTGCTGATGCTGCTGGTGCTGACCCTCATAGGTCTGGCGGCGACCCGCAGCACCACCCTGGAGGAGCGGATGGCCGGCAACCAGCGCGACCAGCAGCTGGCCTTCGAGGAGGCCGAGATGGCCCTGCGCGACGGCGAGAGCGCGCTGCAGAACGCGGCTCCCGGGCAGTTCGACAACAGCGGCTACCTCTACAACGAGTCCGCCACCGTGACCTGGGGCCCCGGGGCCGCCGGCACCACCGTGGACTCGAACACCGTGGTGGACTGGAGCGGCGCCAGCACCCAGACGGCCCAATTCAGCGGTTCCATGGCGGGTCTGCCCTCCGGGGCGACCCCGCCCCGCTACTACATCATCGAATCGTCCCAGACCGGCAGCGTCGCCGGCGAGAGCCTCGCCGCCGATACGCCCTCCACCGGCGGGACCATCTACTACGTCTATGCCCGGGGTGTCGGCCTGTCCGGTGAGAACGCCGTGGTCCTCGTGAGCGCCTACTTGCGCGGCTGATCGGGCGCGCCCCTGCCTTCTAGGAGAACGACCATGTCACACCGGATCCGCAATTTCCTGGGCTGCACCGGCCTGCTCCTGGCCCTGGGGCTCTTCACCTCCCAGGCCCTGGCGGCCCTGTCCATCGCCCAGACGCCGCTGTTCCTGACCATCAGCCTGCCCCCCAACATCACCGTGCTTCTGGACGACTCCGGCAGCCTGCAGTGGGGCCACGCCCCCGACAGCTATGGCGGAAACGGCAACGCAGTCGTGAACGTGACGAACGGACCGGCCAACGCGACCAGCACCGTCACCGCTACCACCACGCCTAACGTGACCCATAAGTTCGGCAAGTATTTCTATTCCTGCACCTCGCCTTACACCCAGAGCAGCGGTTGGATCAGCACCGGCAGCTCCAGCACCCCGCCCAGCAGCGACGTCTGCCAACTGGTTACCACCACGTATAGCTGCAGCCCGGGTGAGACCGTCACGGGCAGCGGCAGCTCCACGACCTGCACCGGTTACCAGGACATGCCTGTCTACATCCCGGACACCAACGAATACAAGTCCGGCGCCTTCAACCCCCTGGCTTACAACCCCCTGATCACCTATACCGCGCCGTACACCGCCAGCGGCTCCCAATACACCACGAGCTTCACGGCAGCCTACGTGAACGGCTTCGACACGGCCCTGGGTTCCATCAACCTGTCCACGAACTACGAGGCCACGGTGGATTACAACCCTTCCACCAGCGCCACGTCGCTCTCGGGCAGCACCTCCCACTGCGCGGAGAATTGCGTCCGGGACGAGGACAACAGTTGCAACGGGATCTTCGATAACAGCGGGAACTGTGCCAGCATCCACAATCCCGGCGCGGCCTTCTATTACACCCTGACCCCCACGTCCGCCACCGCCGTGGCCAATAATTGCGGTAAGCACCCGATCCCCGGCACCAGCAATCCGGTGCAATACGTCCCGCAAGTCAACGACGATTCCTGCTATACCCGTATCACCGTCAGTAGCACCTCCAGCCCCAACGGCACCGACGAGCGCCAGAACTTCGCCAACTGGTACTCCTTCTACCGCACCCGCAACCTCACCGTGGCGAGCGGTGCCGACGTGGCCTTCAACGGCCTGAGCCAGACCTACCGCGTGGCCTGGTTGAACCTGCACACCTGCCCGGATTTCACCGGCAGCAACTGCAAGGGCTGGGACAGCACCCAGGCCAGCGTGGACAACCGCATCGGCACCTTCACCGGCCAGCACCGCACCGATTTCTTCAACTGGCTGTCGCGCTTCCCGGCCAACAACGGCACCAACCTGCGCCAGCAGTTTGACAAGGTGGGCACCTATTACACCACGAGCGGTGCCGCCAGCCCCTACGCCTTCAACCCGGCGGTCGACGGCGGTACCGGCACCGACTCGCCGGAGTACGTATGCCGGCCCAACTACGCCGCCGTGATGACCGACGGCGAGTGGAACGAAGCGACCAGCTCCCTGGGTGAGCAGCCCGGCAATGCGGACAGCACCGCGGTGACCCTGCCCGACAAGGTTCCCTACACCTCCATGAACCCCTATTCCGACAGCAATACCAACACCCTGGCGGACCTCGCCTTCCACTACTGGTCCACCAACCTGCGGCCGGACCTCGGCACCAGC
This sequence comes from Gammaproteobacteria bacterium, assembly GCA_035946515.1. GTDB lineage: Bacteria > Pseudomonadota > Gammaproteobacteria > Natronospirales > REEB76 > DASUBN01. The sequence continues at coordinate 6,959 of DASYZF010000325.1, forward strand.
ACCGCGCTGGAGTACCAGCCGTTCTCCAAGACCCAGTCCATCAAGGATGACAACGGCACCGTCGTCAACCTGTCGCCCTACTGGAACCCGGAGAACGACCCGGCCCAATGGCCCCACATGGTCACCTTCACCATCGGCCTCGGCCTGAGCACCGACCTCGCCAGCCCCCCCACCTGGGGCGGCAGTACCTTCGTCAAGGGTTACAACGACCTCGTCACCGGCCTTAACAGCTGGCCCGCGTCCTTCAGTTGCGGGGATGCCTCCGGCAGCTGCACTGACCCCCTCGGCAACGTCTATGACCTCTGGCATGCCGCCATCGACAGCCGCGGTGAGTTCTTCGCGGCGGACGATCCCCAGGCCGTGGTGGCCGCGTTCAACAGCATCATCACCCGCATCCAGGGCCGGGTGGGGTCCTCCTCCTCCGTGGCGGTGAACTCCACCCGCCTCAACTCCAACACCCTGGTCTACCAGGCGCAGTTCAACAGCAGCGATTGGTCCGGCGAAGTCGCGGCCTACAGCCTCGACATCAACAACGGCAGCGTCAACACCACCACCCCGGTCTGGAAGGCTTCGGCGGGCATCCCCGCCGCCGCCAGCCGCAACATCCTCACCACCACCACCCCCCCCGCCCCCACCACCGGCAAAACCAGTACCACCGGCGTCGCCTTCCAGTGGAGCAACCTGAGCGCCGACGAGCAGGCCGACCTCAACAACAACATCTTCGGCGTGGCGGACGGCAACGGCTCCCTGCGGGTGCCCTACCTGCGCGGCGACCAGACCAACGAGCAATCCAACGGCGGTCCCTTCCGTGCCCGCAACGTGCTCTTGGGGGACGTCGTGGACTCGAACCCCTTCTACGTGGGCGCCCAGGACTTCGGCTACAGCGCCAACACCACCAACCTCCCCGAGGGTGCCAGCTACGAGGCCTTCGTCACCACCAAGGCCGCCAACACCCCGATGCTCTATTTCGGCGCCAACGATGGCATGCTCCACGCTGTCAACGCCAACACCGGGGCGGAAGTGTTCACTTACATCCCGCATGGGGTCTACCCCAATCTGAGCGCGCTCACCGACCCCACCTACGTGCACCAGTTCTACGTGGACGGTTCGCCCAACGCCGTGGATGCCTACTTCGGCTCCATCCCCGCCTGGCACACGGTGCTGGTGGGGACCACCGGCGCCGGCGCCCGGGAGGTGTATGCCCTGGACGTCAGCAAGGCCGCCACCGAATCGGGCACCAACCTGATCTTCGACTATGACGGCGCCATGGCCGGTGACACCCGCATGGGCTACACCCTGGGCGTGGGCACCGTGGTGCGCATGCACGACAACAACTGGTACGTGCTCTGGGGCAACGGCTACAACAGCCCCAACGGGACGGCGGTGCTGTACCTCTACAACCTCAACACCGGCGCCATCACCAGCTTCGATACCCTGGCGGGCTCCAGCACCAACCCGAACGGCATGTCCACCCCCGCGCCCATCGACTTCGACGGCGACCGTATCACCGACGCCATCTACGCCGGCGACCTCCTGGGCAACGTCTGGAAGCTGGACGTCAGCAGCAGCAATCCCAGCCAGTGGGGCTGGGCCTTCGGCACCAAGACCGCCCCCGGCGCGCTGTTCACCGCCCATGACGCCAACGGCAACGTGCAGCCCATCACCGACCGCGTCCAAGTGGGCAAGAACAAGAATGGCAAGGTTATGGTGTACTTCGGCACCGGCACTTACTTCCTGACCTCCGACAACAGCGTCCCCGGCAGCCCGCCGGTGCAGAGCTTCTACGGCATCATCGATGCCGGCACCCAGGTGGCGGGTGCGCCGGTGGCGAACAAATCCTACACCGACCGCAGCGAGCTGTTGCAGCAGTTCATCGTCGCCCAGGCCACCCCCACGAATTCGAGCACCGTCTTCCGGGTGACCACCGCTTATTCCATGACCTCCTCTGACCAGGGCTGGTTCATGGACTTCAACTTCCCCAGCGCCCAGGGCGAGCGGTCGGTCAGCGACTCGGTGCTGGACGGCGGCCGCATCGTCTTCACCACCCTGATACCCCAGGGCAATGCCTGCCAGTTCGGTGGCACCTCCTGGCTCATGGAGCTGGACGCGAACAGCGGCGCACAGCTGAACGTGTCTCCCTTCGATGTCAACGGCGACGGCAATATGAACAACTCCGACACCTTGACGGTGACCTACGTCGATCCCGCCACCAACAAGACGGTCACCGTGGCTGCGCCCGTGAGCGGCCAGCAGTCCACCGTGGGCATCATCAAGACGCCGGCCATCATCGATGCCGGCAACAAGCAGTACAAGTACTTCAGCGGCAGCACCGGAAAATTCCAGGATGTGGCCGAGAGCAATCCCAACAGCGGCGGCCGCCTCTCCTGGCAGCAACTGCAGTAAAGCCGTCTCCCACCGCCCGGCCTTGAGGCCGGGCGGTGGACAAGACCCCGGGGGAGCGTGCAGACTTCCTTCATCCGCTGCCGGCAGCCAGGCCTGTAGCACCCGAAGTCTTCAGGGGAGAACGAGTTTATGCCGCAGCAGAAGCAGAAGGGTTTCACGCTCATCGAGCTCATGGTGACGGTAGCTATCGTCGCCATCATCGCCGCCATCGCCTATCCCTCGTACCTCAAGTCGGCGCAGAAGGGCCGGCGCACCGATGCCAAGGCCTCGCTCACCCAGTACTCCCAGGCCTTGGAGCGTTGTTACACCGAGTACGGCTTCTACAAGAGCAGCCGTTGCGGCGTGTTCACGACCCTTCAGGGAGGCGGCTATAACACGGCCCATGGTTACTACGTGGTCACCGCGCCGAGCGTCACCAGCACCACCTATGCCCTGGCCGCCACGGCGGTGAGCACGGGCCC
>DASYZF010000326.1:0-13810 GCA_035946515.1 Gammaproteobacteria bacterium
GGCTACAAGGAAGTCATCACCCGCGTGGTGGGCAAGGGCGCCTATTCACGCTTCAAGTTCGAGTCCGGCACCCACCGGGTGCAGCGGGTACCGGAGACCGAGTCCCAGGGCCGGGTACACACCTCTGCCGTGACCGTCGCCATCCTGCCGGAAGTGGAGGAAGTGGAAGACATCGAGATCAACCCAGTGGAACTCAAGGTGGACACCTTCCGCGCCTCCGGCGCCGGCGGCCAGCACGTGAACAAGACCGATTCTGCCATCCGCATCACCCACCTGCCCACGGGCATCGTGGTGGAATGTCAGGACGAACGTTCCCAGCACAAGAACCGGGCACGCGCCATGTCGCTCTTGAAGGCCAAGCTCTTGTCTGCAGAACGGGAGAAGCAGCAGGCCGCCCAGGCCCAGTCACGGAAATTACAGGTGGGCAGCGGCGACCGCTCCGAACGCATCCGTACCTACAACTTCCCCCAAGGCCGGGTCACGGACCATCGCATCGACCTCACTCTCTACAAGCTGGACGATGTGATGCAAGGCAACCTGGACGACATCCTCCTGCCACTGGCCAGCGAGTTCCAGGCCGAAGAGCTGGCCGCCATGACCACTCAATGACCTTTCTTGTCTTTCGCCGAAGCTGAATCCCGCTCCTTGAGCGCCCGGTACTCGGCGTAGCAAACTGCGAGCGTGTACCACCAAGCGAAGGCTCCTGCCAGCGCACCCAGCACTCTCCAGCTCCAGTCTGCATTCGTCGCATGTGCGGTGGCACTCGACAGCAGCCCTTGCAATTGATCGACGGAGACGTCCGCCGGCACATCCTGCAACTGGTTGAAGGTCGCCGAAAGACTCCGCGAGAGCTCCACGCCATTGCCCGCCAGCCAAGCCACGAAGATCGCCAACGCCGGCACTGAAACCACGAGCGAAGCCCGGATCCAGCCGCCGCGTGCGAGACGGCTACTCTCACTCAGGGAGGCGAAGGGTCCGCGTCGCTCGATGACCGCAGGATAGATGAAGAACGCCAGAGCGGTACTGGCGGCTGCGGTGGGTCCCAGGGCTAAGAGGCTGAGGACCGCGCCGCCGAGAGGCCCGATGAACAGAAGCCCCAGGGCAAACAGCATCGAGCCCAGCCCCAGGCCCAACATGAGCACGATGGTATAAGCGATGTACGCGATGAGCACGGATGGCATCGCACGTAGCGCTGGCCACGCGACAGGGCCCGGGAGGCCGCCGGCGAGATGCGCCAGGCGTATCACCGCCACGGCATAGAGCAAGGCCTGAGCACCACCGAACAACAGTGCCTTCGCGAGGAAGAGGGGTTGTAGGAACTGAGAGAGATCAGTATCCAACAGGCTGCTCGGCGTACCGGGCGCGAGTTGCAGCAATTCCGCGGTCAGCACCCAAGGGAACGCATCGGTGAGACCCGCCGCGAACAGACGCCCGCCTGCCGCCAGCACTTCGCGCACGCTGCGCCCCTCTATCGCCATGGGTTGTGCGCGGGTCATGGCAATTAGCCGCCCTGCTTGCGCAGTTTCAAGTCGTGGTAATAGACGTAGAGGACGGAGTACACGAAAGGCGAACATAGTGCGTAGAACACCATCTGCACCACGCCCTGCTCGAACAGTCCCCGTCCGGTGACGGTCATGTCGGTGGAGTTACCGGCGTCGATACCCATGACCCCGGAAGCGATGGCTACCACGAGCCACAGGGGTACGAACATCAGCAGCAGCAATCCGAACGTGCGCCACCAGTGACCCCAGACCAGGTTATGGCTGCGGTTGAGCGCCTGGATGGGTCCGCGACTGTCGAGCACCACGCTGAATTGCGCGAACATCAGGCTGACGGCGAGGATGAGCCCGGGCACGATCAGCAACACTATGCCCATGAGTACGGCCAGCGCGTACACGATCATCGCCACGAACATCCACGGCCAGGCTCTGAGGGCCGTGCGCCACTCCACCTGCAGGCTCTCGGTCTGACCGCGGCTCGCCGCCGCGATGCGGCTGAGCAAGAGCGCCTGGAACGGCAGGCCTATGACCATGATCACCACTACCGCGATGCCATAAGGCCCACGGAAGCGTTGCAGCAGTTCGTCGATGCTCCCCATGGCGATGGTCACATCCCCGGCGCCCCATACCAGGCTGACGGTGGGGATGAGGGCGAGGAAGGCGAGTAGGCTCGTCAGCATGAAGAGGCGCCGGAAGGCCAGGCGTCCGAGCCTGAGGCCCTGGACCAGGATCTCCCCCAGGTCCCGCGGGGTGCTGGCGAGCTCGAACATGCGTAGGACTCCGGTCTCGAAAGGCGCGAGCCGGCAGTGTGCATGAGCCCCCGGGCACCTTCAAGCGCGCCGTGCCTGGTTTGACAGGCTCCCCCGCCATGCTATATTAAACAAGTATTAACTTGCTTTATAACGGGAGACAACCATGTATCTGATCACTGCAGCAATCCTCTTCGCCATCGGCGCTCTGGGCGGCCTGTTCATGGCGGTGCGCAGTTTCACCGGCCAGAGCATCCCGGTACCCGTGGCAGTCCTGCACGGCATCCTCGGCGCCGCGGGCCTGGTGCTGCTCCTCGTCGGCGTGCTCGCCGGCATGGGTGGCGGCACGGCGCGCATCGCGCTCGCGATCCTCGTGGTGGCGGCCCTGGGCGGCTTCTTCCTGCTCTCCTTCCACATCCGCAAGGAACGTCACCCGAAGGCGGTCATCGTAATCCATGCGCTGGTGGCGGTGGTGGGCTTCCTGACGCTGCTCACCGCCATCTACCAGAGCATGAACCCGGCTTCCTGACGGGATTTAAGGATCATGCAAGGTCTGCGCCTCGGAGGTCATCCCCTGCACCCGGCATTGGTGCACTTCCCCGTGGTCTGCTGGACCGCGGCACCGGTGCTGGACGGGCTCAGCCTGCTGAGGCGCGACCTTGCCTTCTGGCAAGCCTCCTTCTGGGTGCTCGCCGTCGGCGTGGTCATGGCACTCCTGACCATGACCGCGGGCTTCATGGACCTGCTCGCCATCCCCACCGGGCATCCGGCCCAGGCCATCGGACAGTGTCATATGCTGCTCGTGACCTCAGCGTGGTGCGTATACACCGTTGACCTCCTGGTGCGGCCCTCGCATGAGATCCCGTCCGAGACCCAGCTCTGGCTGGGTCTGGGCTTGTCTCTGGGCGGCTTCACCCTGCTGGCGGCCGGGGCCTATGCCGGCGCGCAGCTGGTGTACGATTTCGGGATAGGCCAGACCGGCAGATTCCCAGGCTCCCGCTCGACATGACCACGAAAGTCCGCGCCATCCCCCCCGACACCCGCCAGGCGATGCTCGGCTACATCAAGCACAAGGGCAGCGCCACTGCGAGCGAGGTGGCAGGCCATATGCAAATCACCCGCGAGGGTGCGCGCCAGCAGCTCCAGACCCTGGAGCGGGAGGGCTGGATCGCGCGTACCCAGCGTGCGCACTCCGAGAAAGCGGGTCGGCCGGCGGTCGCATTCGCGATCACCGCTGCGGGCGACCACCTCTTCCCGAAGAACTACGACAAGCTCTCGCTCACGCTTGTGGACGCCGTGGCGGATCGGCTGGGCGAGGATGCGCTCGATACCCTGCTAGCAGCCGTGACTGACCAGCAGGTGAAACACTGGGAATCCAGGCTCGCTGGCAAGTCCTTACCCGAGCGCATCAAGGCGCTGAAGGATCTGTATTACGAGGATGATCCGTACACGTCCATGAAGAAAGACGGACGCGATTACGTGCTGGTGGAGCGCAACTGTCCCTTCCTCAGCGTGGCCATGAAGCGGCCAAGCCTCTGCAGTGTCACCATCTCCACCCTCACCCGTCTCCTGGGTGTACGCGTAGTGCGCGAGGAGCGATTCCAGGACGGGCACCGGCGCTGCGTATTCCGGGTAATGACGGATGAACCCGTGGATACCCGTCGTTTTCGCTTCGCTTTGGAAGACTCTGCGGCCAGAGCCGGCGCCTGATATCCCGGTCTTTTAAGGTCAATCGCGCCTGCGGAACCAGCCGGCGAGGCTGTAGCGCGCCCGCCGTGCCGGTAACACTTCGTGAGGCACCCGTTCACTCAGGAAACATACGAGCGTCCCGCTACGGGGTAAGACGGTGACGCCGGCTTCCGCTGCCGTAGAGGGATAGAGCCTGAGCTCGCCACCGTCTTCCGCACCCCAACCCTCGTTGAGATACAGCACCAGGGATATCACTCGCTGGTTATCTTGCCGGAAGCGATCCAAATGCCGTGCGTAGAAGGCGCCGGGCGGATAGACGGCGTAGTGGGCCTCGAGCTCATGCAGACCCAAGTACGTATGTGCATTCACAGCGCTGCGCAGTGTCTCAAGTTCCTGCTGTGACAAGGCCCAGGCCCGGGGCGCCTGTTCCTTCGTGATCCAGGCAAGTTCGTCACCGCGGACCTCCGGACGATGCAACGCATCATGACCGATGCCGGCAGCGCGGAAAGCGCCCGCGACGTGGAGCGCCGCCGCTTCTGCATGCAGCGCGGTGACATGGGCCACATCGAGGAAACCTTCGTGCACGGCCCAGTCCCGTTCCGCCAAGGTCTGCACCAACTCTTGGAGCACTGTGGTATCCGTCACGACAGGATCGGACGAAATGATGTTCGTGGAAGGGAAATGGGCGCATGGAATCTATTGTCAAATGCGTCCGCGGAAAAACCCGGTGAAATCCATGGCTTACAGTTCATGGTCGACGAATGCGTCGCGTAACTTATTGATAGATATGGACATAATAAAATTTGCGCAAAAGCCCTTCACCTTGCATGGGAAATGTCTAAAATTTGCCGCCGATCGCCAGGTTTTTAGCGAAATCGGCGAGTAGTATCATAAATTTACATCCATTTCCTGAACTGGTGGTGAATTAACATGAAGAAGTACGCTGTCGTCCTGTCTGCTGCCGCTCTGGCGCTCGCCCTGACCGCTTGCGGCAAGAGCGAGGCTCCTGAATCCGCTCCGGCTGCTAGCACCGCTGCTGCTGCTCCGGCTGCCAGCACGGCTGCGGCTCCTGCCGCCAAGACCGCTGCTGCCCCGGCTGCCAGCACCAAGAAGTAATCAGAGGGCCGCGCATCCTTGAAGGTGCGCGGCGAACTCCCCTTAAGGGAGTTCAGGAGACCTGAAAAGGCGAATCCAGAATTAATCTGGGTTCGCCTTTTTTATTCAAGATATCGAAAGGTTTCCGCCCGGTCGAATTGTCGCAAAACAACGTCTTCAGATTGCGCCCAAAGCATGCTCCAGATCTGCGCGCAGATCCTTCACGTCTTCCACGCCCACCGATAGTCGCACCAGGGAATCGCTGATACCCAGACTTTTGCGCACCTCCGGCGGCACAGAGGCATGGGTCATGATGCCGGGATGATCCACCAAACTCTCCACGCCGCCTAGGCTCTCCGCCAGGGTGAAGAGATGGCAGTTCTCCAGGAAGCGACGCGCTTCCGGCTCTCCGCCCTTCAGGTACACCGTCACCATGCCGCCGAAAGCCGACATCTGCCGCTTGGCCACGGCATGTTCAGGATGGTTCGCAAGGCCGGGGTAAGCCACATGGTCCACCTTCGGATGCTTGGCGAGCCAGGAGGCGAGCTCCATGCCGTTCTCACTATGTCGCTGCATGCGTAGCGCCAGGGTCTTCAGGCCGCGTAGTGCCAGGAAGCTGTCGAAAGGCCCGGCCACCGAGCCCACTGAGTTGTGCAGGAAAGCGAGTTTCTCCGCCAGCTCCTTGTTGCCGCCCGCCACCACCATGCCGCCCACCATGTCGGAGTGGCCGTTCAGGAACTTGGTGGCAGAGTGCATCACCATGTCGAAACCGTGGTCCAGCGGCCGTTGCAGCGCTGGCGAGGCGAAAGTGTTGTCGCAGACGGTGAATACGCCGTGCTTCTTCGCTACCTCCGCGATCATCGAGAGGTCCGCTACTTTGAGGGTAGGGTTGGTAGGGGTCTCCACCCAGATGAGCCGGGTCTCAGGCCGGATGGCCGCCTCCAGTGCCTTGCGGTCACGCAGATCCACATAGCTGAACTTGAGGCCTGCAGAACGCTTGCGCACCCGCTCGAACAGCCGGTAGGTGCCGCCGTACATATCGTCCATGGCGACCACATGGCTGCCGCTGTCGAGGAGGTCGAGTATGGTGGCTGTGGAAGCCAGGCCTGAGGCGAAGCCATAGCCCTGTTTGCCATTCTCCAGGTCCGCCACGCAACGCTCATAGGCCATGCGGGTGGGGTTCTGGGTGCGTGAATACTCGTAACCCTGATGCTGGCCCGGGCTCTTCTGGGCGTATGTGGACGTGGCATAGATGGGTTGCATCACTGCGCCCGTGCTCGGGTCCGGCGTCTGGCCAGCATGGATCACGCGAGTAGCGAAGCTGTGACGATCGGCTTTAGTGCTCATTTCTAGATACTCCGGAAGATATTCGGTCCAGCGTTACTGCAAGCGCAACCGGTTGAGGAGATCGCTGCGGGTCACGAGACCCAGGAACGTATCCCCATCCATGACCGCGACCGCGGTCTCAATCTCCATGACGGAGAACAGCACATCCTTGCCCTGGCTCACATCGATGCGAGGGAAATTGGGGTTCAAGGCCGTGCGAACTTCTTGGGTGAACCCGCGCTTGTCCGCCTGCACCGCCTGGATGAGGTCTATCTCCGTGACAGCGCCCAGGAAGTTTTTGCCCTCCATCACCGGCAGCTGCGAGATGCCGTTGTTGCGCATGCGGGTGTGCGCGGTGGCGAGGGTATCGCCCGGGCCCACGTAGACCGTGGCACGCTCCCAGTAAGGCCGCCCCACGTAGTCGCCCAGGTCGCCGCGCCGGGGGCGATCCATGAAGCCCTGCTCGATCATCCAGAAATCGTTGTAGAGCTTGGAGAGGTACTTGTTGCCGGTATCGGCACCGATGGTCACGACGCGTTTCGGGGTCTTCTGGGCACGGCAATAGCGCAGCGCGGCGCCGATCAGCACACCCGAGGACGATCCCAGCAACAGGCCTTCCTTGCGCAGCACCTCGCGGGCCACGGAGAAGGCCTCACTGTCGGGGATGGTGTAGGCGTGCTTCACCACCGAGAGGTCGCAGATGCCAGGGATGAAGTCCTCGCCGATGCCTTCCACGAGCCAGGCCCCCTTCTCTCCCAGGATGCCGGTTTTGATGTAGTCCGCCAGCACCGAACCCTTGGGGTCCGCCAGAATCATCTCCACGTGCGGCGCCACCTTCCGCATATAATGACCGATGCCGGTCAGGGTGCCGCTGGAACCCACACCCGCTACCACGGCATCCAGCTTGCCTCCCATCTGCTCCCAGATCTCGGGACCGGTGGTGGTCTCGTGGGCCTTCACGTTGTCGGGGTTGCCGAACTGGTTCACGAAGAACGCACCCTGCTCCCGGGCCAGGCGCTTGGCCAAGTCCTGGTAGTACTCCGGATGCCCTTTGGCGACGTCGGACCGGGTGAGCACCACCTCGGCGCCCATGGCGCGGAGGTTGAAGATCTTCTCTTGGCTCATCTTGTCTGGGATCACCAGGATCAAGCGGTAACCCTTCTGGGCGGCCACCAGTGCGAGACCCAGGCCAGTGTTGCCTGCGGTCGCCTCCACGATGGTAGCGCCGGGCTTCAGTTCGCCCCGCTTCTCCGCCTCCTCGATCATGCTGCGGCCGATGCGGTCCTTGATGGAACCGCCCGGGTTCATGAGTTCGAGCTTGAGGAATAGCTGGCAGGGACCGGTGTCGAGATGCTTGAGTTCCAGCATCGGCGTGTTGCCGATCATCTCGAGGACGTTGGAATAGATGCGCATGCGGCCTCCGCGGCCGGTATGGAAGGCGATATTTTACGGGAGCCTCTACAATAAGCCCACTTCGGCCACCCCTTCTCCATGTCCGACACCCTTGCAGCGCTCATCGATGCGGCAGCCGCGGAACTCGCGGCGGGAAGCCCCGCGCCGCGCCTGGATGCAGAGCTACTCCTGGCCCACGCCCTCGGCAAGGAACGCAGCTATCTGCGGGCCTATCCTGAGATACGCCTGGATGCCACGGCCCTGGAGGCGTTCCGCCGACTCCTGGCCGCACGCAAAGGCGGCGAGCCCATCGCATATCTCACAAGCAAGCGTGAGTTCTGGTCACTGCCGCTCAAAGTCACACCGGCAACCCTCATCCCGCGCCATGAGACAGAGCTCCTGGTGGAACTCGCCCTGGAGCGCATCCCCGCAAGCGCCGCCTGGCGGCTGCTGGACCTCGGCACGGGAAGCGGCGCCGTGGCACTCGCCCTCGCCCGTGAACGCCCCCGTTGCCGCATCACCGCTACCGACCTGAGCGCGGCAGCGCTGGCGGTGGCGGCCGAGAACGCCATCGATCTGGGATTGGAGAACGTGGAGTTCCTGGCTGGAGATTGGTTCACTCCGCTCGGGGAACGGCGTTTCCATCTCATCGTCTCAAATCCACCCTACGTGCGTGATGACGATCCGCACCTCGAGACGGGAGATGTCCGTTTCGAACCCCGTTCCGCGCTTACCGCGGGATCCGATGGCCTGCGCGACCTCAGTCGCATCGCCGCGTCGGCACCGCACCATCTGGAACAGGGAGCTTGGGTCTTGTTGGAACATGGTCACGACCAGGGTGCAGCCGTGCGCGCGCTCTTGTCGGAACATGGGTTCCGCGACGGGGCTACGTCCAGAGACCTGCAAGGAATCGAGCGCGTGAGCGGCGGTCTTTGGGCAAAACCCGCGGCGCGTTAGACTAGACACCTCAAGCCAAGAGGAGCCGTCTATGATCATCATGTCCACCAGCGAAGGCGATATCCACATCGAACTCTTCGCCGACAAGGCCCCGATCAGCGTCAAGAACTTCCTTGCCTACGTACAATCGGGGCACTATGACGGCACCATCTTCCATCGTGTGATCCCGGATTTCATGGTCCAGGGTGGCGGCTTCACTCCCGACATGCGCCAGAAGAAGACCGAAGCGCCCATCAAGAACGAGGCCAACAACGGGCTCTCCAACGAGCCATACACCCTCGCCATGGCACGCACCTCGGACGTGGACAGCGCCACCTGCCAATTCTTCATCAACCTGGGGGACAACACCTTCCTCGATCACGGCAAGCGCGACTTCGGCTATGCGGTGTTCGGCAAGGTGGTGAAGGGCACAGAAGTGGTGGACAAGATCGCGGAAGCCAAGACCGGCCGCAGCGGCGGTCACCAGGACGTGCCGCTGACGGCCATCACCATCAACAGCGTCAAGAAAGCCTGAGATATCCGCCCCGCGGAGATTCGGAAACCGGCTCACGCCGCCGGTTTCCGCATTTCCCGTATTCGTTCAGGGTGCCAGGGATGGGAACAGGATGCGCAGGCCCGCGGCGATGAACTCGATGCCGATGGCCGCCATGATGAGGCCCATGAGGCGGGTAACGATGTTGATGCCGGTACGGCTCAGGGCCCGGGAGATGAGCGGCGCCAGGCGGAACGCCGCCCATACGATGAGCGCGACGATGACGATGCCGCCGATGAGGATCACGGAGCGACCGAATAGCGCCGGTTTGTGGCCGTAGAGGATCACGGTGCTGATGGCTCCGGGACCCGCCGTGAGAGGCACACCCAGGGGCACCACCGCCACGTCCTCCCGCTCCGCCGTCTCCTGCGCCTCCTCCTCGGTCTGGCGCGTGGCACCCATCTTGGCCTGGAGCATGGACAGGGAATTGAGCAGGATCAATACGCCACCCGCCACTTGGAAGGAGGCGACGCTGATGCCGAAGAAATCCAGGATCAGTTCGCCACAGAGCAGCGACACCGCCAGCACTACGCCCACAGTCACCGCAGCCACGAGCGCGGTGCGGTTGCGCTCCGCCGCAGTCTGGTTGTAGGTGAGGTTGATGAAGAGCGGGATGACGCCGATGGGATTCAGGATGGCGATCAGACCCGCGAAGAACTTGAGATACTCGACCCAGGCTGCCATGCCGTCTCCATCCGCGGCTGCACATGAGTCCGCACCTCCATCTTGGGGATTTGCCGGAGCCTGTCAATAGCACCGCACGCCTCAAGGTACAATCGGTTTTTACCCCAGGATGGCCCATGGCCCGGCAACCCTCGACAACCCTGCGTTACAGCCGGCATCTGGTACTGCCTGATTTCGGCGCTGCGGGCCAGGAGCGGCTCGCGCAATCTACCGTGCTGCTGCTGGGCTTGGGTGGGCTAGGTTCCCCCGCGGCCCTGTATCTCGCTGCCGCAGGCGTCGGACGCCTGCTGCTGAACGACTTCGACCGGGTGGATATGAGCAACCTGCAGCGCCAAATCCTCTACACGGAGGCGGACTTGGGCACGGCCAAGACCACGGCGGCAGCGGCGGCGCTCGCTGCCCTCAACCCCGACTGCAAGCTGGAAGCCCTGGATGGACGGCTTGAAGGCGAGGCGCTCTCCATGACGATACGGCGCGCCGATGTGGTGCTGGACGGTAGCGACAACTTCGGTACTCGTTTCGCGGTGAATGCCGCCTGCGTAGCGGCCAAGAGACCCCTGGTCTCCGGCGCAGCCATCCGCTACGAAGGCCAGCTCGCGGTGTTCGATGCCCGGGATCCCACGAGCCCCTGCTATGCCTGCCTCTATGAAGAGAGCGACGAAGAGTTGGAGAACTGCCGCCAGAACGGCGTGTTGGCACCGCTCACCGGCGTGATGGGCAGCCTCATGGCCGTGGAAGCCATCAAACTCCTGGCCGGTACCGGCAAGCCCTTCATGGGCCAGCTGCTCCGCTACGACGCCCAGAACGGCGAACTGCGTACCACCCGCTTCGAGAAGGATCCACAGTGCCCGATATGCAGCCGCGCCTGAAGACCGGCGATGCGGTGGACGTCCGGGCCGCACGCCTGGAGGACTATATGCGCCGCACCATCCCCCTGGTGACGCAGATGCGGGTGCAGGTCGCGGGCTACGATGCCGTGAGCCTCACTCTGTCGGCGCCCCTCGCCCCCAACATCAACCATGAGCGCACCGCCTTCGGCGGCAGCCTGGCGAGCCTTGCCACCCTCGCCTGCTGGGGCTATCTCTGGCTACTCCTGGAAGACGAGCCCGGCATGCATATGGTGGTGAACGAGGCCCACATGCGTTATCTGAAACCCGTGACCGGCGTGCTCTCGGCCCGTTGTGCAGCGCCTGTTGCCGCAGAGCAGAGCAAGTTCCTGGAGATGCTTGCGCGGCGCGGCAAGGCGCGCCTGGAACTCAAGGCCAGGATAGCCGAGCACAGCGTGCTTTGCGCCAAGTACACCGGCAGCTTCGTGGCCTATCGCGAAGGCGCGAACCCACCGTGAACCCGATCGCCCTGCCCCGACCTCTCGTACTAAAGCTCCTGCACCTGGCCCAAGTGGATCCAGGTGCCGGCCTCATCATCCGCACTCCCGACGGAGCCCTCAGACTCGCGGTACTGGCGGACGGTGTGGAATCCGATATCTTCGCTTTCTACCGCACTGCGCCCCGAGCCGCCCCTGCGGAAGAGGACGTGGCGCGCTGGCAGACTCGCACCCGGCTCTTCTTGGGCGTATCCGTGGGGACGAAGGGAGTGTTGCAGTTGCGCGCATGGCAGCCCGGCGCGGCGGGGCTCGAACCTGTGGAAGTTTCCCTCGCCGAGGAAGAGCCTCAGGGGATAGGAACTTCCAAGAAGGCGTAGGCCTGGTTCTCGCCGCCGGTGTCGAAGCCGTGGGCCGCGCCCACCACGAGCCGGATATCCGCGATGTAGAAGAGACTCAAGTCCGAGACCCATTCGACGCCAGTGCTACGCGAGTAATGAGCCGGCCGGCCGCCCTGGTCCCAAGTTCCGCCGATGTCGAAGTAGGCCCGCAGCGAGAAGTCGTGCATGCCAACCGGCGGCAGCTTGAAGCCCGCCTCCGGCCGCATGATGGGGATGCGCAGGCCGAAGCTCGCGAGGCGCATGCGGTCTCCCGTGAGGTCCGCCACTCCCGACGGGTAACCGGGGAAAGCGAACTGGCGCCGGTCGAACAAGAATTGGGCCGCCGGCGTACCGGCGCCGGGGGTGGTAGTCCCGCCCAGGTTGAAGGGTTTGATACCCGCGGTGCCATAACCCTGCTGATAGCGCAGCGCGACCACCGCCTCATCCCCTGCGCGGATGAACTCGTTCCAGTCCAGCCGATAGGCATCGCCACGATAGTCGCTATGGAAGGCGTCGCTGGTCTCGCCCACCAGCAGCACATCGCGGCCATCATCGGGGCTGATGGAGACCGGCCAGTCCTGGGTACTGTTCCATTCGAAGGCGAGGCCTGCTGCGGAGTCCTTGTCGGGCGCCGCCCCGAACCCCGGCGCGTCGTAGACGTCCTTCTCCGCGTCTGCGGCCGCGCCCAGGCTAAGCGTGAGGGTGCGCTCGAGACTCACCCAAGGCTTCTGCAGCACACCTTGCAGGCGGTCCTGACGGCGGATGCGCTCCAGGTCCTTGTTGCTGGAATCGAAATAGAGTTCGTATTGCTTTGCCGCCAGGAACTGTAGCCGGTCCGCGTATTGATAGAGGAAGCTCCCGCCCACGAGATGGTGGGTGAACTCGTAGTTGATGTCCGCGGCGTAGAGGTTCACCCCGAGCGCATCTTGCCCGGTGGTGGCAGCCCCAAGCAGCACCACATCAGGTCCGGCAGCGAACTCCGGCGTCCAGTAAGCGGGCAGGAACCCATCGAAAGTGGAATAGGGGTGGGTGTAGGCCGTCGTATGGGGAGGGGGGGGATAATCCACGGGGGTGGGCGCCGCCGCCGTCAGCGGTTCCGCCAATGCCGCGCCCGCGGGCAGCCGGTAAAGGTCGTAGCCCTCGGCGGTGTAACCGATGTAGTAGATGTCGCCGCCGGCACTGCCCTGGGTGGGCGAGAAGGCGCCGGTGCTCACCTGCGTCAGGGTCGTGATGGCGCGGCTCGAGAGATCCACCCGCCGCAGGTTGTAGACGCCGCCCGCGTCCGCAGTGAAGAGCACGCCCTTGCCGTCGGGGCTGTACTCGGGATCGCCCACGGCCCCAATCCCCTGCACCAGGGGCTGCCAGGTACCGGTGGCGAGGGAGAACTCCTCCAGGCCCCAGCGGGTCCCGTGGCGCCATACCGCCGCCAGCAGCCGGCTGCCGTCCGGCGACCAGTCGAGCCCGCCCAGGATCTCGCCATCCTGGCCGCTCCACAGGGTCTTGGGGTCGCCGCCGTCGGCATCCATCAGCACCAGGCTGCTCTGACCGAGGTCCATGCGCGCCGCGGCGATGCGCGTGCCATCCGGCGACCAGGCGGCGTAGTGGAACCGGCCGCACTCCGTGAGCCGCGTGGTGCTGCCGGAATCCGGATCCACCCGGTAGAGGTCGAAATTGAAATAGTACTCGTGACAGACGTCGGGCCGCGCCACCAAGAGGCCTGCCTTTGCGTTCCAGTCGAGGCGCGCCGGACCGAAGGTGGGTGCGAGCTCGCGGCTCTGGCCGCCTTGCCAGACCATGATGGCCGGCTGCTGGTGGCCGTCGTCACGGACGTAGAACACCCGGCCGTCCGCGGCGGCCCGGGAAGACGAGGTGCCGTAGCCGTGATGGCTGAGCCGCTCGCCCTCCACGAGCGCGGTGCCCGCGGGGTAAGGCGGCGCGGCGTATTTCTGGTCCAGGTAGGCGGTGAACCTGGACCAGACCTCGTCCCGGTCGTCGCCCAGGGTGTCCTCCAGGTTGCCCCCCACCCGGAACGGGATCAGGTGGTCGCTGTAGTTGTCCACCAGCGCGGGGATCTTGTCCCGGCCGTAGGCCTGGTCGATGAACTGGTAGAAGTTGACGCCGTAGAGGTAGGGGATGGCCCCCTCCGGCCACTGCGTCACTCCCGCCATGGTCACCTGGGACCAGGG
>DASYZF010000327.1:0-3512 GCA_035946515.1 Gammaproteobacteria bacterium
GGCAGGCGCCAAGAGCGTGAGCGGGATCAACAGGAGGATCGAGCGTGGCAGGGATCGCATCGGGGTTCTCCGTTCAGGAAGACAGATGGGTCTGCAGGAAGAGTTCGAGCCGGCCGGCGGACAGCGCCAGCAGCAGCACGAGCACGCCGAGGATGAGCGCCAGGTTGAGCCAGGCACGCCGCCGGCGCAGCACGGGATCGGCGGCGCAGCTCTTGCGGCTGCGGTAGGCGGCGAACAAGGCCACCACCAAGAGCAGCGCCGAGACGCCGATGAGATAAGGCCGGTAAGGGCCAAGGCGCGCGAACAGGATGGCGCCCGACACCCCCAGGAGTGGCACCACCCAGGGAGCGAAGCAGCAGAGCGATACCGCGGAGGCGATGCCGCTCAACAGGATGGAGAGGCCGGTGCTGCCGCCGATGGTCTTCTGGTCCACTTGCGCCCGCTCCTCAAGAGGTACTGCGAGCCTCTAGCATAGGCTCCGTACCGTGGTACGGAGTCAAGCGCGCGAGCCACGCCCCAGGGTGTCGATGAGCGGGCAGCCGGGGCCCTCCCCGTGCCGGCCGCAGGCTTGCACCAGGCCGTCCAGCACCCGCTCCATGGCCTTGAGGTCGCGCACCCGGCCGCGGATGAGCGCGAGCTTGCGCTCGGCCAGCTCGCGGGTCTCGTGGCAGTGGCCGTCGCCTAGCGACAGGAGGCTCTTGATCTCGGCGAGGGTGAAACCGAGTTCCTGGGCGCGCTTGATGAAGCGGATCCGGTCCACGGTCTCCGCCGGATACACCCGGTAGCCGCGCGCGGGCTTGGGCGGCTGGCGGATGAACCCGCGCCGCTGGTAGTAGCGCAGGGTCTCGACGTTCACGCCCGCGGCTTCAGCGGCGCGAGAGATGGTGAGGGTCAGGGCCGGTCTCGCCATGGGCGGATCACTGCACGGTGCCGGGGGTGGGCGGCAGTCTGCGGCGCAACAGGGAATTTCGCAACGCCCACTCCATGTCGGGCGTGATATCAGCCAAAAACTTCACTTCCTCGGCCACCTGCACCGCCACGGGGATGCCGTCCCGGTAGAGCACCCGGTTCTCCCCCACCACCGGCACCCGCTGCCCCGGGGCGATGATGCCCGTGAGGTTCAGCACGTCGGCCGCCGAGACGGAGACGAGCTCGCCGGTCTGCGGGCGGCGGCGGGTCTCGCGCAGAGCCCCGACCGCATCCGGCAGGGCGAACTGCTCGCCGGCGAAGCCGTCCACGAAGCGCCCGCCCCGCACCTCGCCCCGGGCCTCGAGCCTTCTATATATATAGAGCAGGTCGCGCCAGGGAGGCAGCGCGCTCTCCCGCTCCAGCACCTTGCGGAACACCACACCGTAGCGGTGCAGCAGCACGTCCGCGAGATGGGTGAGGGCTTCGGCATCCGCCTGGTTGCCCTCGCCCGCCACCGCCTGGCGCGGCGGCAGGGCCCAGCGGCCCGCCTCGTCCACCCCCGGGGCCTGGCCGCGGCGCAGCCGCTGGCGGCTGGAGCTGATCGGCGCGCGCTTGGCCGCAGGCGTGCTGAGCGCCCTCAAGCCCGCGAAGCTGTCGGAGGACGCGAGCCCCCAGGCGGTGAGCTCGGCGAGCGCCGCTTCCACTTGCGTGCGCAGCAAGCCCGTGATGCGGGTCAAGTCCGAGAAGAACAGCGCGCCCTGGGTCTTCAAGGCCTCGTACACCGCGCGGGCCCCGTGGCTCAAGTTGATGGCGCCTGCATCCGGCAGCTCCGCGAGCTTGCGCCAGTGATGCAGCGCGTCGCGCTCCACGAAGGCGATGGGCGTGCCCCGCACCGGACCCGCACGCCGCTCGTCGTCCCCCACCTTGGGCGGCACGAGCCGCATCCAGGTGACGGCACCGCCGGCGCAGAGCTGGTCCAGCATGTAAGACGCGTAATCGCCCACCCGGGCCGGCAGGATGTCCTGCTCCCAGGCGGAGGCCGGCGCCGAGAAACCGGCGAGCTGCTCAAGTGCAGCCGCGAGCGAGCCCTGGCCTTCGGGCCGCTCCGCGCCCAGGCCCTGCCAATCGAAGAGGAAACGCAGGTAGTCCGCGGGCGTGACGGGCTCGATCTCGCTCCGGAGGCGCTTCAGGGTGTAGCGATGCACCCGGGCCAGCAGTCGCCGCTCGCACCACTCGGTCTCGGCGCTGCCGCGGGTATATTGGCCGCGCATCACCGTGCCCTCCGCTTCCAGGGACAGGAAAGCCTGCTGTATCTCGGAAGCCGCTAACCCTAAGGTCCCGGCCATGGTGCTCACGGTCACGGGGCCCGAACCCTCGAGGCGGCTGCGCAGTAGTTCCCGCAACGCATCTTCCCGGGCCGGCGGCGCGCCGGCATCCAGCGGCGTCAGAGCTGGCGCGAGCTTGGCATCCGGGAAGACCGCCAGGAATTCGTCCAGGCGCTCCGCGGCCACCCACAGGGCCCGGCCCGAGCCGAGTTCGGCGCGCGTGGCGCGCTTGTCTTTCGCCAACTGTTCGAAGAGGTTCTTCCAGCCGAAATCCAGCTGATCCTGGGGATTGCCTCTCAGGCCTTCTTCCCCGGTCAGGAAACCCAGCACCACCAGCGCGTCGTGCAGTTCGTCCGCGTCCCGGGCCGTGGGCCAGACTTCCTCCCGCACCCGCTGGATGGCCGCCGGGTCCAGCTCCGCCAGCGTTCCGGCTTCCTCCAGGCGCATGACGCCGCGCGACTGCACGGCGAGGGTGCGCCGTTCCTCGGCGGGGGCATCGTCCAGGAAGGCGTAGGGCCGGGCGCTCAGGATCTCCTGGGCGAAGGGCGAGGGCGCGGCGAGATCCCGCGCCACCACCTTGAGCTCGCCTGCCTGCAGGCGGTCCAGCAACTTCAGGAAGCCGTCCGCGTCCATCACCTCGTGCAGGCAGTCCTTCAGGGTCTGGTGCACCAGCGGGTGGTCGGGCACCTCGCGGGCGCCCGCCAGGTTCTCGGCGCAGGCGAGCTGGTCCGGGAAGATGAGCGCCACCAGGTCCTCGGAGTCCGCCCGCTGGAAGGCCGCCGGCATGCGCTGGCCGTTGCGGTTGCGCTTGACCGCGAGCGCCGTGGTAGCCACCCAGCGCCAGCGGGTGCCGAACATGGGTGCGGCGAGCACCGCTTGGGTGAGCACATCGAGCGCCGTGGCGGAGTTGAGGTACTTCGCCGGCTCCTCCAGGGGGAAGCTGTGGGTGGCGCCCAGGGACAGCACGATGGTGTCTTCCAGCGCCGCCGCCTGCAGCTCGAAGTTGAACTTGCGGCAGAAGCGCTTGCGCAAGGCCAGGCCCCAGGCGCGGTTGATGCGCGCGCCGAAGGGGGAATGGATCACGAAGTGCTGGTCTCCCGCCTCGTCGAAGAAGCGCTCGAACACCACCGTGTCCTGGGTGGGCAGCACCCCGAGCGCCGCCTTGGCGGAGGCGAGGTATTCCCCGAGCTGCCGCGCCGCCGGGGCTTCGAGCTGCATCTCGCCCGTGAGCCAGGGCATCAGGTCCTCGCCCGCCGCGAGGCGCCGGTCCGCTTCCGC
>DASYZF010000328.1:0-3745 GCA_035946515.1 Gammaproteobacteria bacterium
TGGTTGATCTTCGGCTTGCCGCCCACGAAGGACCAGATGTACTGGTCGAAGCTGCCGAACTCCTTCTGCACCGCGAGGAAGGCCTGGGCGTTGGTGATGCTGCTCTCGATCTTCAGGTGGTTGCGGACGATGCCCGCGTCCCTCAGCAGCCGCGCCACGTCCTGCCTGCCATAGCGCGCCACCTTCTTCGGATCGAAGCGGAGATAGGCGCGCCGGTAGTTGTCGCGCTTGTGCAAGATGGTGGACCAGGAGAGCCCTGCCTGGGCCCCTTCCAGGATAAGGAACTCGAACAGCAGGCGGTCGTCATGGAGCGGCACGCCCCATTCCTCGTCATGGTAAGCGGTATATAAGGCGTCATCCGCAGGCGCCCAGTGGCATCTCACTTTGCCGTCGGCGTGTCCGGACTTCATTTGCGGAAATCCGGAACCACGTCGCCGACGCGTGCCCGCTTGAACCAATCCTCGAACTCGGAGCATCTGGCATGGCCCTCGGGCGGGGCCCAGGCCACGAAGTCCTGCTCCGCCGTGGGCACGTAGGGCCCGTGCTTGCACTCGAACACCACCGTGGCCGGGGCGAGCGTCACGATGCCGTGCCAGGTGTTGGCAGGGGTCTCGATCCCCAACGTCTCGCCGCCGGCGGTGAGCCGGGTCACGGCCTGCACCTTGCCGGCATCGTCGAAATTCAGCACCAGCATGTCACCGCTCACGATCAACAGCAGCTCCCACTTGTCCGGATGGCGGTGGGGCCGCACGTAGGTGCGCGGCTCCATGGCCATGCACATGCGCTGGATGGGGTCCTCGTGGGTCGGATGCAGATTGTGATGGGTGCGCAGGCGCGGCGCGGCGGCGGCGGTCTGGTGCAGCCGGGCCACCAGGTTCTGGTCGATGAGCTTCATGGGAGGGGTCCTGGGAGATAGGCCCCCATTATAAATGGCTGACGCGCGCTGCCGGTCAGAGGGTGAAGCGGCCCGAACTGGTCAGCTCCCGCTCCATAGGCTCCACCGGCGTGGCGTTGTTGGTGACGATGGCGATGCTGCCCCGGCCCTCGGGCACGATGACGCCGTGGAAGCCTCCCTCGTCCACCGGCGTGTCCTGGTCCACGTGGATGCGGGGCAGGAGCAGGATGGTCACGGGGCCGTGGTCGCCGTGCACCACGAGGTGCACCACCCGCTGGCCGCGGAACAGGCAGACATGGGCGTAGGTCACGTCCTCCATGGCGCCCTGCATGTGCACCCCGGCGTGGCCCATGACCTGCTCGATGTAGCTGGCGTCGTGAATCAAGGCCCGGTCGGGAGCCAGGGCTTCCGCCTCCTCCGGGTTGGCGATGTGGGCCACCACGGCGCTGGCGAGGTCCTCGCCCACCGGGTGCTGGTGGCGCCAGGCGGTGGTGGCGAGGCCGATCGCCATCAGCGCGCTGGCGGCGGCCGCGAGCCAGGGGCGCCAGGCCCGCGGCGCGTTCTTGAGGGTGGCGTCGAGCACGATGCGGGCCTCGAGCCCTTCCGGCACCGGCACGGCAAGCGCGCGTTCCAGCCGTGCGTCCAGCGCCACGAGCTCGCGCACGAACGCCGCGCAGGACGCGCAGCTCTTGCAGTGCTCCACCACGCCGGGCTCGAGCCGGCGCGGCTCGGCGCCCGCCTGGCGGCGCACATCGAGGCAGGTGACGACCTTGCTCATGCGATCTCTTCTCCGAACTTGTCGCCCACGCCCAGCATCTCGCGCAGCTGGTTGCGCGCCCGGTGCAGACGCGTCAGCACCGTGCCCTGGGTGAGCTCCAGCATCTCGGCGATCTCCTGGGTGCTGCAGCCCATGATGACCTGCAGCGCCAGGGGTTCGCGGTATTCAGGCGTGAGCTTCGCCATGGCGCGGCGCACGTCCTGCACGTCCGTGTCCGCCCCGCCGACGCTGGCGCGGGTGTCCACGATGGGCAGCTCGTCGATGGCCACCGTGTCGCGACGCTTCGAAAGCTCGCGCATGAACTCGTTGCGCAGGATGGTGATGAGCCAGCGGCGGGCGGCTGCCTCCTCGCGCAGCGAGTCCAGGGAACGCCAGGCCCGCAGCAGGGTCTCCTGCACCAGGTCCTCGGCCAGGGCCCGGTCGCGGCACAGCCAATAGGCGTAACGGTACAGGCCCGGCACCTGGGCCCGGGCGAGCATCTCGAAACGGTGCTGGTGCGCTCCCATGGAGGCAGAGACCTCTCCCGGGGCGGGTTTATTACGGGATTCAGCCATGTTCAGGTCTAGGAGGATACCAGGGCCGCGGTCCAGAGCACCGGGCCCGTGGGCAGGCCCGTGGGGGAGCCGCCCTGGGGCTCCTCGGAGATGGCGATGCCCTTGGCCGAGGCCAGCTTCTGCAGCAGTTCCGTGCTCACCGTCTCGCTGGCCGAGCCCGTGGGGTTCATGAGGCCCATGGGCACCGGGTTGCCGCTCCCCGGCAGCATCCACAGCTCATAGGACTTGCCTGCGGGCGGGGTGTTGTCGGCCACCGCTCTCATATCGATGCGCTTGGCCTCCGGATGCACGCTGATCACCCACAGGGGCTGGCCCTTG
The DNA here is from genome assembly GCA_035946515.1 of Gammaproteobacteria bacterium. Taxonomy (GTDB): domain Bacteria; phylum Pseudomonadota; class Gammaproteobacteria; order Natronospirales; family REEB76; genus DASUBN01. The sequence goes on from DASYZF010000328.1 coordinate 2,546, forward strand.
GCGTCGGACACCAGGGCGAACTCGGTAGGCTTCTGCTCGGCGGGGGGCAAGACGCGCTGCATGACCACGAGCAGCGCCAGCACCACGGTGGCGGCCACCGCCCAGGCGCGCCAGAAGCTGTTGCGCAGCTCGGCGCCGCGCGGTTTGCTCTCGGCGCGCACCCGCCCGAGGATCCGCCACCACAGGTGGGCAGGCGGCTCCACCGGCGCGAGCCTCAAACTCCAGCCGGCGAAGCGCTCCTCCCAGAGCGTGAGTTCCGTGCGCAGCTCCGCGCTCTGCATGAGCAGGCGCTCGAAACGCCGCCGCGCCGCGCCGCTCATCAAGCCGAGCACGTACTCGCCGGCGAGCAGGACGTGGAGCCGTTTGCCTGCGTACTTCATGCGGCTTCCAGGCAGCGCTTCAGGCTCTCGAGCCCGCGCCGCACCCAACTCTTGATGGTGCCGATGGGCGACTTGAGCTTGGCGGCGATCTCCTCATGGGTGCAGCCGTCCACATAGGCGAGCCTAAGGCTCGTCTGCTGGCCGGCGTTCAAGCGCTGCATGCATTCCTCCAGGGCCCGCTCCTCCGCCTTGCTGATCGGCTCCGGGTCCGCGGCTCCGTCCGCCAGCCCGGCCGCCTCGTCCTCGGCCGTCTCCAGCGCCGGCTCCAACGACACTTCGCGCCGTTCCCGGCGCAGCATGTCCACCGCCCGGTAGCGGCATATGGACACGAGCCAGGTCATGGGCGCGCCCTTCTCGGTGGAGTAGCTGCCGGCGTTGCGCCACACCGAAAGCAGGGCGTCCTGCAGGGCCTCTTCCGCCAAGTCCTTACGCTTCAAGATACGCAGCAGGATGGAAAACAGTTGCGGCGAGACCTGCGCGTAGAGCTCCTGGAAGGCCGCCTGCCGCCCCTGGGCGCAGGCGTGGAGCAGGTCGGCGAGCCGCCGATTGCGGGATTCGAGCTGCTCCAGGGTGGCAGACATAGGCGGTTCTCTTTTATTTTCAGTGTATTACTGGCTCATCTGGGCGCTTTGTTTTACCCTATTCAGCCTCATTTTGCAGCCTCCCGTGACCCCCAGGAGCTTCCTGTGACCCGCGCCACGAGCCCCAAGGGCGGCTACCCCGCCATCCGTCCGCGCCGCATGCGCCGCGACGCCTTCTCGCGGCGCCTCATGCGCGAGACACGGCTCTCCACCGACGACCTCATCTATCCCGTGTTCGT
>DASYZF010000329.1:0-28352 GCA_035946515.1 Gammaproteobacteria bacterium
TCGCTTCGCCGCCAAACTTCTTGGCCTGCACCACGGTCAAGGCCGCGGTCAGCGTCGTCTTCCCATGGTCCACGTGACCGATGGTCCCAACGTTCACGTGCGGCTTGGTACGCTCAAATTTTGCCTTGGACACGGTGATACTCCGTTTATTCCTGTTGTCGTCTCAACTTCAGCCCCGGACCATACATATATATGGTGGGGCGACCTGGAGCTCATGACCGGAATCGAACCGGTGACCTCGTCCTTACCAAGGACGTGCTCTACCGACTGAGCTACATGAGCATTAAGCCGTCGGTCTCTCTCTACTCAACCTCAATCAGCCGGCGTCTGGAGCGGGTGATGGGAATCGAACCCACACCATCAGCTTGGAAGGCTGAGGTTCTACCATTGAACTACACCCGCGAGGCGTTGAAGTCCCGGCGCGCCGGCCCCTTTCGGTCCCGGTGGTCTCTCGCGCCGCTCTGTCTGGTGGAGGGGGAAGGATTCGAACCTTCGTAGGCGTAAAGCCAGCAGATTTACAGTCTGCCCTCGTTGGCCGCTTGAGTACCCCTCCACAGGCGAAGCCGGTAATTTTCCGATAACTCACTGATACGTGTCAACTTCGGACCCAGGAACGGCGCGGGTTCCAGGGGTGGTCTGAGGTCATCCCCCCCAAGGTCCCGCAATCCCCCTTGGACTAGGTCCAGGGGGTCAAAGCATAGGGCGGGCCAAGTTAGGTCAAAAAATGAACAAATCCGGGAGCCCGCCCCCATAAAAGCAACGGCGGAAGGGCTTAAGTCGCCCTTCCGCCGTCCCTTCAAGGGGTGGCCCGGACCCCCTCACAGGAGGGGTCGGATCCCTCAACCCATCAATGGAAGTTCTTGTGGCCGCCCGTTATGGAGATGCCGAGCTGCTTGTCCCAATAGGCCTGGATCTGCTTCACCGTGCTCGCGGGCAGCGGCACGTAGTCCAGCTTCTGGGCCGCGTCCTGGCCCTTGGTCAGGAACCAGTTGAAGAACTTCAGCACGTCCGCGTTCTGGGCCTTCGGGTAGTCCTTGCGCATGAGCATGTAGGTACCGGCGGTGATCGGCCAGCTCTCGGCGCCGGGCTGGTTGGTGAGGATCAGGTAGAAGTCCTGCACCTTGCCGAAGTCGGCATTAGCGGAAGCAGCCTGGAAGCTCTTGAGGTCAGGAGAGACCGTCTTGCCATCCAGGTTGACCATCTTGGTGTAGGTCATCTTGTTCTGCATCACGTAGGCGTATTCCACATAGCCGATGGCGCCCTTCACCTGGTTCACGAAGTTGGCCACGCCGGCATTACCTTTGCCACCCAGGCCCGTGGGCCAGGAGACAGAGGTGTCGGAACCGACCTTGGTCTTCCACTCATCGGAGACCTTGGACAGGTAGTTGGTGAAGTTGAAGGTGGTGCCCGAGCCGTCGGAGCGGTGTACCACGGCGATGGTCATGTCCGGGAAGGTCACGCCCGGGTTGAGGGCCGCGATGGCCTTATCGTTCCAGTTGGTGATCTTGCCCATATAGATATCGGCCAGCACCTGGCCGGTCAGTACGATCTGGCCGGGTTCGATGCCGGGCAGGTTCACCACCGGGGTGATGCCGATGATCACCGCCGGGAATTGGGCCAGGCCCTGCTGGGTGAGGACATCCGGAGTCAGGGGCTTGTCGCTGTTGGCAAAGTTGACGGTCTTGTTCTCGATCTGTTGGATGCCACCGCCGGAGCCGATGGCCTGATAGTTCACCGCCACGCCCTGAGTCTTCTGATAGGTATTGGCCCAGTCCGAGAGCACGGGATAGATGGCCGTGCCGCCGGCGCCGGTGAGCTGCTGGTCAGCCGCGTACACGCTGGCGCTGGCCGCCAAGGTGAGGATACCGGCCGCCAGGGCCGCTTTTTTGATGAAAGTGAGTGACATGTCGTGACTCCTTGGGAAGTCGGTATGGATATGGTCAAGCCGAGCGCGGATGCGCCTACCCCAACGGGATGGCGCGACTCTAGGGGTCCAGGATTACGACTGAATGACCAGAACATGACAATCATATTACAGACCGCAAGCTCCTGATTCCAAAAGACTCCGTAACTTCACGGCTCCTTAACTTCCGCGCAAAAAACGCCTGCGAAAATGCTTTCCGTCCCCAATTGCAGCCCTGAAAGGAACCTTCGTCATGAGCAAGCTGATCCGCACCGCCACCGGCGCCCTGGAACCCCACTTCGAACGCCTGAGCTCCGGTCGCTACCGCCGCCGCCTGCGCAGCCGTCGTGCACCCCGACAGACCCCCGGCGGCAACGCCCCCCTCAAAAAAGCCGCTTAATCCTCCAACGCCCCCCACCACGTCCGCGGCAAAGTACCGCGGATTTTCTTTTCCGCTTCTATCCAGAAAAAGGGCGGGCCCGCCGTATACGGCGGGCGCCCTGCCATGGATGACGGGGCTGGGAGACACACCAGGGACGGTGCAGCGCGCCAGATATCGATGCCTGCCACACAAAAAAATGGGTAGGTCGGCCGCATGCGGCCGACGCTCCGCCAGGGATGGCGGAGCTGGGAAGCACACCAGGGATGGTTCACCTTACCGTCAGCGCGTGGGCAAAAAAGAGGGCGGGTCTTGTGGACCCGCCCAAACTCTAGGAGGCGTTTACTGCTTGGACGATCAGAACTTGATCTGCGCCCAGATGCCGAACTCCTGGGTCTTCAGGTCATCGCTGGTGTTCTTGAGCTTCAGGTTGTCCGTCAGCTTGTCGCTCTTGTAGGCCAGGGCCCAGGTGATGTTGGCGTTGCTCTTCCAGGCGAAGCCGGCGTTGTAGTACTTGTCTTCCTGGCTGGAATCGGTGTCCTTGGTCGGCTTCACGTCGTCGTAGCGGCCGAACACGGAATAGTCGGTACCAGGGAAGTCATAGGAGGCGAACACGGAGTAGCCATCCGACTTGGTGGTGGTGCCGGTGTTCTGCACGTCGTTCCACTTGTCGGCGCTGAACCACTCGAGGCCCGCGGTCAGGCCGGAGTTCTTCCAGGCCACGAGCAGGTCGGAACGGCTCACGGTGTTCACGGCGGGTTTGGCTTCGGTGTCGAGGCCGCGCTTACCGGTGTAGGCACCGAGGGCGATGATCAGGCTACCGTCGAGCGGGGTGAAGGCGACGCGGCCTTCCTCGTCCATGGACTTGCTGCGGCTCGGGTTCTTGTAGCCGCCGCCGTTCACCACGGAGATGGAGTAGTTGACCATGTCGCTCTTGCCGCTCAGGTTCACGCCCCAGTCAGCCGAGTTGCCGAAGCTGCCGCCGGCGATCGTGCGGTCGATCAGGGTGTTCTCCACGAAGCGATAGCCGTACACGCTCTCGGCAAACGGGATCCAGGGCATGTCGGACGAGCCGACGCGCATGATCGCCATATCGTCGAACTTGCCCTGCACATAGATCTTCTTGACGAAGAGCTGAGTCTCAGGCGTGGTCGTGGTGACGGCGCAGGTCTCGCCCTTCGCTCCGCCGGTCACGGTGCAGCTATCCTTGTAGCTCGCGAAGTTGAAGTCGGTGGTCAGGTTGGCGGACCACATGTCATCGAAGGTGTGGTTCACGATGAAGTAGCCGCGCTTCACGTCGAGACCGAAGCCGTTCGGGTCCTTGTCCACGTTGCCCGACGTCTGGTCCTGGGTGGTGCTGATGCTGGTGAGATCGGTGTAGATCAGGCCGCCGATGGTGGTGTCACCGGGGTTATCGGCATGTGCCAGCGGGGCCGCCAGGGCCGCGCTCACCGCCAGGGAGACCAATAGGTTGATCTTACGCATGTCGAAAATCTCCTTAAAAGTAATGGAATCGACGTTCAGAAATCTGCCGACCCAAGAGCCGGATTGCGGGCAAGGTTAAGCAGGTCTTATGACGGCTTTGTTACAGAACGGAGAACGTGACATGACAGCGAAGACGCAACAGTCGAACGCTGCGAATACCCCGAAAACCACGGGGATTTGGCGGATCTGTTGCGGGGATGCAGGCGCCCAGGGGGCTGTCATATGCTTGTCAAACCCGATGCGTATATAGACCCCCTGTGGATACCGTGGACCTCAAGCAATCCGGGTTATACATAAACCGGGAGTTGAGCCAACTGGCCTTCAACCGCCGGGTGCTGGAACTCGCCCAAGACGCCTCCGTACCCCTGCTGGAACAGCTGCGCTTCCTATGCATCTCCACCACCAACCTGGATGAGTTCTTCGAGATCCGGGTGGCGGGCCTGAAGCAGCGCCTGGACATGGCCGCTGCCCCCGTGGGCCTGGACGACCTGCCCGCCTCCGAAGCCCTCCACGCCATCAGCGAAGAGGCCCGGGACATCGTCCGCCAGCAGTACAAGATGCTGAACGAAGCCTTGCTCCCGACCCTGGACAAGGCTGGCATCCGGGTCCTGAAACGCAGCGAATGGACCGAGACCCACGAGCACTGGCTACGCAAGTACTTCGAGGAAGAAGTGCTGCCGGTGTTGAGCCCCATGGGGCTCGACCCCGCCCACCCATTCCCCCGCATCCTCAACAAGAGCCTCAATTTCATCGTTTCCCTGGAAGGCAAGGACGCCTTCGGCCGCAACAGCGGTCTCGCGGTGGTGCAGGCCCCTCGCTCCCTGCCCAGGGTGATCCAGATTCCCTCAGACAAGGGCTACCAGTTCGTGCTGCTCTCCACCGTCATCCACACCTACGTCGAGGACTTGTTCCCGGGCATGAAGGTGGCGGGTTGCTACCAGTTCCGGGTGACCCGCAACAGCGACCTGTACGTGGACGAGGAAGATGTGGACGACATGCTGCGTGCGGTGCAGGGCGAGCTCGGCTCGCGCCGCTACGGCGACGCGGTGCGCCTGGAAGTGGGTGCCGACTGCCCCGAGGAGACCGCGGCCTTCCTGCTCTCGGAGTTCGAGCTCGCGCCCGAGGATCTCTACACCGTGGAAGGCCCAGTGAACTTGAGCCGCCTGGACGCCGTGTACGACATGACAGACCGGCCCGAGCTCAAGTACCCGCCCATCACCCCTGGCATCCCCAAAGCCTTCGCCGCCGGCAAGGACATCTGTGACGTGCTCAAGGAGCGGGACGTGCTCCTCAACCACCCTTACGAATCCTTCGCGCCGGTACTGGATTTCCTGCGCCAGGCAGCCGCTGACCCCAAGGTGCTGGCCATCAAGCAGACGCTGTACCGCACCGGCCCCGAGTCCCCCGTGGTGGAGGCGCTGCTGGCCGCCGCCCACGCCGGCAAGGAAGTGACGGTGGTGATCGAGCTTAGAGCCCGCTTCGACGAGGCGGACAACATCGCGCTCGCCAACCGCCTGCAGGAAGCCGGCGCCCACGTGGTGTACGGCATCGTGGGCTACAAGACCCACGCCAAGATGATCCTGGTGGTGCGCCGCGAGGGGCGCCACCTGCGGCGCTACGTGCATCTCGGCACGGGCAACTACCACCCGCGCACCGCCCGCTACTACACCGACTACGGCCTGTTCAGCGCCGACCAGGACATCGGCGAGGACGTGAACCGCATCTTCCTGCAGCTCACGAGTCTCGGGAAGCTGCACAAGCTCTCCAAGCTCAAGCAGTCCCCCTTCACCCTGCACAAGGACGTCATCGAACTCATAGACCGGGAGCGGAAGAACGCCCAGGACGGCAAGCCTGCGCGCATCATCGCGAAGTTGAACGCCCTGACGGAGCCCGAGGTAATCCAGGCCCTGTACCGGGCGAGCATGACGGGCGTGAAGGTGGATCTCATCGTGCGCGGCGTATGCTGCCTGCGCCCCGGCATCCCAGGCGTCTCGGACCACATCAGGGTGCGCTCGGTACTGGGCCGCTTCCTGGAGCACACCCGGGTCTACTGCTTCCACAACGACGGCAAGCGCGAGCTCTTCTGCGCCAGTGCCGACTGGATGGAGCGCAACTTCTTCCGTCGCGTGGAGGTGTGCTTCCCCATCCTGCAGAAGAAGCTCCGGGACCGGATGCTGGTGGACCTGAAACGCTATCTCAAGGACAACACCGCCTGGCAGCTGCACTCCGACGGCCGCTACCGGCGCCACCACGTTAAAGAGAAGAACATCCACAGCGCCCAGCAGGAGACGCTGGCACAGTACACGGAGTGAGCTAGGTACTGGATACCGGCTTTCGCCGGGATACGGCATGGGCCGGGCGGTCCTAGCCTAACTTGAGGGTGAAGCCCAGGTCCTTGAGGTTGCGGCTCTCCTCGTCCAGATCCGCCTTGAGGAGCGGTCGCCCCTTCAGCCAGCCGCGCCGGAAATCCAGCTTCAGGGTGTTGCCCCGGGCGCGGAACGCGAAACTCGGCTCCTCGGTCTCGTGGCCGCGGTGCAGGGTGTAGGCGAGGCGCAGCAACGCGGCCATACGCCGGGCTCTCAGACCCGCGTTCCTCTCGAAACCCGCGAACAAGACCTGATCCACCCGACCCCGGTGGCTGCGCACCAGGGCGGAGAGCAGGCGCTGCTCTTCCCGGGCGAAACCAGCCATGTCGGCGTTGGCGAGCACATAGGCCCCATGCTTGTGGTAGCCGCTGCGGGCCACCGCCCGACCGCACTCATGCAGCCGCACCGACCAGCCGAGCATGCGCCGACCCTCGTCGCCCAGGTCCCAGTGGCTGGCGCCCCGCAGCAGCTTGCGCAGGGTGGCGGTCATGCGGTCCGCCTGCTCCTGGTCGACACCGTACCGCCGCGCCAGGGCTGTCACTGTGTCGCTGCGCACGTCGCTGTCTTTCATACGGCCCACAAGGTCGAGCAGCACGCCCTCCCGCAGCGCCCCGGGCGCTACTTCCATGCGCTTGAGCTCGAGTGCCTCGAACACTGCCTGCAACACCGCCACGCCCCCGGCGAACACCGGCGCCCGCTCGGCCTTGAGACCGGGTAGATCGAAGCGCCGTGCATGGCGGATCTGCACCAGGCGCTCCGCGAGCCTGAGTAGCGCATCGCGGCTGATGTGGCCTCGGCTCCAGCCCAGCTCGTCCAGCACGTTGCCCACGGCGCGGATGGTGCCGGAGGAACCGAGTGCCCGGCTCCAGCCGGCGCGACGCAGCGAAGCCTCCACGGGCTCGAGCCGCCGGCGTGCCGAGAGCAGCGCCGCCTGATAGTTCTTGTGGGTCACGCCGCCCTGGTGGAAGAACTGGTCCGTGACCGCCACGGAGCCGATGGCGAGGCTCTCCATGAGCGTGGGATCGTTGCCCTGGCCCACGATGAGCTCGGTGCTGCCGCCGCCGATGTCGACGACCAGCCGTCGTTCACGGGAGGGGGGTATATAGGCACAGACGCCGCGGTAGATGAGGCGCGCCTCCTCGATGCCGCTGATCACCTCGATGGGGCTGCCGAGCATGCGCCCGCCCTCGGCCAGGAACTCCCGGGTGTCGCGGGCACGGCGCAGGGTGTTGGTGCCCACCGCCCGCACGTATTCGGGGTTGTAGCCGGAGAGCCGGTCGCCGAAGCGCTTCAGGCAGGCGAGCGCCTTGCCCTCCGCCTTCTGGGTGATGCGGCTGCGGGCATCGAGCCCGGAGCCGAAGCGCAGCATCTCCCGCATGCTGTCCAGCACCAGGATACGGCGCCCGCTGACCCGGGCGACGATGAGATGGAAACTATTCGAACCGAGATCGACAGCGGCCAGGACGTGGGAGGCGGTTTTCTTCTTCATATGGCGCAACTCTACGCCATCCCAAGCTCGGGCGGGATGGCCTCAGTTGGCCGGCGCAGTATGACCCACGTGACGGACGTCCATGCCTTCCACGAAGTACAGCACCTGCTCACCCACATTCTTGGCATGGTCGCCGATGCGTTCCAGGGCCCGGGCCAGCCACAGGAGGTAGAGCATACGGCGGATGTCGCGCGGGTCCTTGGTCATGGCCATCATATAGCGGCTGTTGATGTCGTCGTATTCCTTGTCCACCGACTGGTCACGGCGCAGCACGTCTCGCGCCAGACGCACGTTGTAGGTCTCGAAGCCGGTGATGGCGTCGCGCACCATGTCCTTCACGTCGGAGCCCAGCTGCCCCAGCTCTTCGTAGTTGTCCCGGGGCCGGGGCATCTCCGCTAGGTGCACCGCCATGCGGGCCACCTTCTCCGCCTCGTCGCCGATACGCTCCAGGTCCGAGGTGATCTTGATGACCGCGAGCACGTAGCGCAGGTCCACGGCCGTGGGCTGGCGCCGCACGATCACCTGGCTGCACTCGTTGTCGATGGTGACCTCCAGGTGGTTGACCCGGGAATCGTCCACCTCCACGCGGCGCGCCAGGCGCGAATCGCCCGTCACCAAGGCCTGGATGGCCAGGTCGATCTGTTCCTCGACCATCCGCCCCATCTCCAGCGTGAGGGTGCGGATGCGGGTCAGGTCCTCGTTAAAGGCGTGCGATATATGGGAACCAAGATCTTGTTGTTCCATGCCAGCCCCCTCCGGTGTGAGGCTCGTTGATCGTCCTCTTCGCTCAGGCGGCGTGGGTCAGTCCCACGTCGTGCAAAACTTGGTCCTGATGCTTCGCTTCAAGCTCGTACAGTTCGAGCCGTCTCAGGGTGTAGCTCGCGGCGTTCCAGGCTTCATCCGCCAGCATCCGGCTGTCGCCCAGGATGGTGCTGAGTGGCGGCAGGAAGGTGACTTCCGCCAGCACCGGGTCCGAACCCAGGAGCACCCAGAGGTGGTGCAGGAAAGTCTCCTCGCCCACGAACGCGACCCGCTGCAGGGTCTCCGCACCGGCGCCGTAGTAGATGGCCACGGGCTGGACGTGCACGCCCGCCTCGACCGCCGCCTGCAGGAGGCGCGGCCGGAAGCGGCCCGGGACCACCTGGGCGCGGCTCGTGCCTTCCGGGAACACCGTCAGGCGCTCGCCCCGCTTCAGGCGCCGCACCATGCGCTCCAGGAGCCGGGCGGCGCTGTCGTGGCTGCCCCGCTGCACGAACTCCGTGCCGCCCACCTCCGCGAGCCAGCCGATCAGGGGCCAGCGGCCCACCTCGGCCTTCGCCACGAAACCGGCGTCGCACTGGGTAGCGAACACCAGGATGTCGAGCCAGGAGATGTGGTTCGCCACCAGCAGGCAGGCTTCCTGGGCCGGGGCGCCGTGGCTCATCACCCGCACCCCCAGGACGGAGGCGCCGCGGCGCAACCACCAGGGGCCGAGCTTGCGCGCCAGGCTTGCCCGGGAAGGCAGCGGCAGGATGGCGCAGGCGATGACCACGCCGAGCAGCACGTGCAGAAGCAGCACGGCTGCGCGGTAGAGGCGTCTGGCTTCCTTCAGGATCACGGCGGGTTTCAGGCGGCGTGCTTCAGGAAGCGCCTGGCATAACGCTGCCGCAGGTCCGCCGGGTCCAGCACCACCACGAGGTCGGCGGTGTTGAAGTCCGGGTCCCAGCAGGGTTCGCCGCAGATCTTGGCGCCGAGCCGCATGTAGGCGAGCAAGAGCGCCGGGATGCGGGCCGCCTCGGGCACGGGACCGTCGCGCAGGGGCAAGGGGAGCTTCGGGCGCACCCGGTACTGCTCGGGGGCCATGTAACGCTCCGCCAACACCGCGAAGGCCGCCATGGCACCGGCGCCGTCGTTGGCGATCGGGATGCTGGCGCAGCCGATGATGCGGTTGAACTCGGTCACCTGGAAGAAGCGCGCGAGCCCCGCCCAGAGCATGGACACCACCATGCCGCCACGGTACTCGGGGTGCACGCACACCCGACCGATCTCCATGACGCGGCCCGGGGCGGTGATGAGCCCACCGAGCTCGAACTCGGTCTCGGAATAGAAGGACCCTGCGAGGCGCGCCTCGGTATCCAGCAGCACGCGCATGCAGGCCACCACCTCGCCGTTGCGGCGGTCGCGCACGATGAGATGCCGGCAGAAGGTGTCGAAGGGGTCCACGTCGAGGCCGGGTGTGCCGCTGTGCAGCTGGGCGCCCATCTCCTCGGCGAACACCCTGTAGCGCAGGCGCTGGGCCGCGCGGATCTCGTCCTCGTCGCGGGCCACGCCCACGAACAACTCGGGTTTGCCGAAGGCGGCGGCACCCTCTTGGGGAGCGTCGAACAGCAGTTCCGGATTGGCAGACATGGGCATCTCCTGGGTTGAGCCCTGTTTCACGCTGGGAAGGATGCCTCTCCCATGTAAAAGCCCCATGACTGATCCTTTACGGTTCCGTGAACCCCCTCGCCAGGCCAAGGGCAGCGCGGTGAGACGGGCCTGTCAGGCCGGGATAGAGAGGGTCTGATGAGAGGAGACAGCGAAGCCCGGGGGAGAAGCTTGACGGCTGACACAGGGGGCAGAGGGACAGTCTTTACTCGAGGCGGGTCTCGTCCAGATAACACCAGGCCCCGCTGCGCTGCGCATCCGGCTCCGCTTGTGTGACTGGCCGCACATCCCTGTGCGCCCGCTGGAAGCTTCGCTTCCAGCCTTCACCGGCTCAATGTAAGGAGGGCGCTATTTAAGATAAGTGCCATCCACGTAACACCAAGCCCAGTCTTCATCAGGTTCTATGGACTTGATGATGGGATGGCCGACCTTCTTGAAGTGACCGGTCGCATGCTTGTTCTTGGAGTTGTCACAGCACCCTACGTGACCGCAGATCATGCAGATGCGCAGGTGCACCCAGGGATCGCCCAGAGCCACACATTCGGGGCAGACGCGCTTCTCGTAGCTCACGGGTTGGGCCTGAACCGCATGGCTGCAGGCGGCGGTATGGGCTTGAGCGGAGTCGAGCGCGACGCGGGTCACGGCGTGAGGGCGTACACCAGGATCACGGCCCAGAGGAACTTGCAGGCCACGTGCAGGGCCTGGTCCAGGTGGATGTCGTACCACTCCTCGCACTTGCCGTAGTCGATGACGAAGTGGGCCACCGCCTCGGCGACGCCGAGCACGGTGCTGCCGGTGATGAAGCCCACGATGCCGCCGTGCACGATGGCGTGGGAACCGAGCCAATACCACCAGTTGACGCCGTGCAGGGCCGGGTCGTGGTGCCGGTTCTTGCCCTCGGCCATGGTGTCGCCCTGCAGCGGGAAATCGCCGAAGACGTGGCCGGCCACGAGCCAGATGAAGAGAGTGATGAGCCGCATGGACATGGGCTGAGCGCTCGATTTCTCGTTATTTCCCCGGCTTCATTAGAAGCCTTCGGGTATGTCGAGTCAATGCTCCGCAACCCCCAACCCACTCACTTCACGGTGAAACGGACGCTCGCCAGGCGTATCTCCCGGTCCTTCCCCTTGAGCAAAACGCGCACGCTGACGCGGTGGCTGCCGCGGGTCACCGGCCACAGGTATTGGCCCCCGTCGGTCACCGCCGCCTGCTTGCCGTCCACCCACCAGCTCACCTGCCGGTAGTCCGGACCCAGGCTGAGGCTCATGAGGAAGGCCTGGGAGGCCGCAGGGATACGCGGATCGTAAGCGAGCAATAGGCCCTCGGAAGGGGTTTCGAAATGCACCCGTGCGTCCTCGCGTCGGCCCGACGCCGTGATCGCGAGCTTCGCTGCCTTCGGCGCGGTACCAGGCATGAACCATTCGGTGCGGCGCATGCATTGGCCTTTGGGCATCACATCCTCATGGACACAGATGTCCCGCTCCACCAGTCTCGGGCTGAGAAAGAGCGCCGCCGGATCGGAAAGCTGGTTGAGCTTGGCGAAGATGGCGCGCGACACCATGGCGGGGCCCAGGGAACCCGTGATGCCGTCCATGGGAGCGTAATCCAGGTTGCCCATCCACACGCCGACCGTGTAGCGCGAGTTGAACCCCATGATCCAGGCATCGTGGTAGTCGCTGCTGGTACCGGTCTTGATGGCGGTCTGTACCGGGAACTCCAGCAAACCTGCCTGGCCGAACTCGAGGCGGCGCGCACCGGGATCCGAGAGGATGTTGGCGATGAGCGAACTCGCCTCGGGGCTGTAGATCCGCTCCGCGTGCCGCGGGGCACCGGCATCCGCGAGGCTCGAGAGCGAGAGGAACTCGCCGCCCCGGGCCAGTGTGGAATAGGCCTGCACCAGGCCATAGAGGGTCACCTCGCCGTCGCCGAGCGCAAGCGCGTCGCCGTAGTAATCCGGATCCCGGTCGAGGGTGTCGATGCCGAGGCGCTGCAGCGTGTCGAGCAGCACCGGCGGGCCCACGAACTCCACGGTACGCACCGCCGGGATGTTGAGCGAGTTGCCGAGGGCGTCGCGCAGGGTGATGTGGCCGTAGTGCTCACCGCTGTAGTTGCGGAAGGTATGCAGGCCGTGCCCCACCGCCTCGACGATGCGCGAGTCGTCTATCAGCGTAGCCGGCGTCCAGCCCTTCTCGAGCGCCAGGGCGTAGAGGAAGGGCTTGAGGGTGGAACCCGGCTGGCGCGGCACCCGTACCGAGTCGATGGCCTCGCCCGAGTCCGCCGGCCCGCCGCGGCTGCCCACCGCCCAGGCGACGATGCTGCCGTCGCGGTTGTCCACCACGAGCGCCGCGCCGTTGTGGATACCGCCGGCAGCGAGCTGGCGCAGCCGCTGGTCGAGCAGGGACTGCACGGCGCGCTGCAACCCCAGGTCGAGGGTGGTGCGCACGTAGCCCCCCTCCACGGGCGGATGGGAGCGGATCACGTAGTCCGAGAATGCCTGGGCGTCCACCTCCGCCGCCGGATGCTCGAGCCGGTACGGCTCGTCCGAGAGCGCCGCATACTCGGAGGCGCTCATGAAGCCGCCGGCGCGCATCTTGGCACCCAGCTCCTCCACCGGCCGCTCGGTGAGGCGCGGGTCGCGGTAGAGGTCGTAGGCCGAGGGGGCACGCACCAGCACCGCCAGCGCCAGCATCTCCTTCTGGCTCAGGGTCTCGAGGTCGCGGTCGAAGTACCAGCGCGCCGCCTGCACCACGCCGCGATGGCCGGAGGCATAGGGCACCTGGTTGAGATAGAACTCGAGGATGTCGGCCTTGCTGAAGCGGCGCTCCAGGTCGCGTGCCTCGAAACCCTCCACCCAGCGCGACCAGTAGGTACGCGGGCGCGGATGCAGGATGCGCACCACCTGTTCGCTCACGGTACTGGCGCCGCGCACCACCTGCAGGCTCGTGAGGTTCTGCCACGCTGCGTGCAGCCGCGCCTGCCAGTCGGGTCCGCCGTGGACGTAGAAGCGCTGGTCTTCGGAGAGCAGGAAGGCCTGCTGCAGGAACTCCGGCACCGCCGCGAGCGGCACGGCGTCGTACACGTCCCAGCCCGCCACCAGCGGCCCGCCGAGCGGCATGCCGTTACGGTCCATGAGCCGCGGCGCCTCACCCGGCCCGGGATCCATGCGCAGGCTCGCCGGGAAGGGCTGCATGGACGACAGCGTCGCGAGCGCCAGCATCCCGGCCGCGGCGATAGCGACGCCGCCGGCGGCGAACCAGGCGCGGCGGCGACGGATGAACGCTCTCGGGCGGTCGCGCATGGAGCTGCGCTCAGCGTCCCCCCGGCGGTGCCGGATCGTTCACCTGCAGCACCGCGGAGGCATCGAGCCCGAACACGTCGGGATCGTACATCTCCTCGGCCTTGGGCGGCTGCACCGCGAAGACGCCGCTGGCGATGGCCTGGGCGCTGTAAGACAGGTGGTAGTGCCCGCCCGGCAGGTAGTCGGAGTAGAAGCGCGCCGAGTCGTGCCGCAGTTCCTGATGATAGAAGTCCCAGAACTGCACGCCGTAGTCCTCCCAGTCGTCGAAATTGAACCAGAAGGCGCCGCCCGCCGCCTGGAACGCCCCGGCTTCCGCGTCGCGGGTGGAGCTCGTGGCCAGGTTGCGGTCCACGGGCTCGAGGCCGCCCGGCACCGGGTCGTCCACCACCACGAACTCCCGCGCCGCCGGCACCGAGACATAGAGGTCCACGCGCACCAGCTCGCCGCGGGTCACGACCATCGGCGACTTGAGCAGCAGCCACCTGCCGCCACGCTGCACGCTGTATTCGCGGTGGATCTCGATGCCGTCGTTGACGGAACCCGGCAGTTCCTTAGGCGCATAGGTCAGCTGCACCCTGTAGTAGTAGCGGCCCGCGCCCGTGGGCGTGATATCCACCGTCACCGGAGCGGCGGCGGGGGCCAGCGCGTGGCTCAGGGTCACGGCCGGGTCACGTACCGAGCGGAAGTCCGCGGCGCCGAGCTGGTCCGCGCCGGCCTGCACGGCGAGGTGCATCTGGGGAGCGGTCTGCTCGTAAGCCTGGGCGTAGTCCGCCAGGGCCTGCATGCAGAACAGGTTCTCCTGGGTGTTCTCCCAGTGGTCCTTGCCGCCGCGGATCTGGGTGATGCTGCGCACCAGCTTGAAGGGCACCTCGCCGATCACCCCCGCGTCCACCTGGCCGCTCCTCGCATAGCGCGAGAGCGCCGAGAGGATGGTGCAGTTGCTGCGCAGGGGCGTGGAGAGGATGCGGTTGTAGCCGTCGTCCAGCGATTCGCTGAACTCGAACTTGCCGCCGGTCTCGTTGGAATGGTTGAGGATGAGCTTCAGGTCCTCGGAGGCTAGGTCGCGGCCGCCGAGGTCGAGAGCCGCCTGCAGGAACCAGGACTGGCCGAACAGGCTCATCTCCTTGAGCGCGGGCTCGAAGCGGCGCAGGTCGTCCAGGCTCGCCTCGTGGTCGGCGGCGAGCGCCGCGAGCGCCACCGCCCGCACCGAGGAACGCATGCCGAGGGTGTAGTAGTCCGGCGCGCCCTCCCCCTTCAGGAAGTTCTGGAGATAGGCATGCAGGCGCTGTTCCACCGCCGCCGGCACCGCATAGCCCTGGGCCCGCAGCCAATTGAACGCCAGCGCGGTGTAGGCGCTGAGGTACGGGTCCACATAGCGGTCGTCCGCCACCCAATACACCATGCCTCCGCTGGGCGCCTGGAACGCAGCCGCGTCCCCGAGCGTGGCCGCGGGGATGTCCCGGGAACCAGGCCAGGCGGCACTCTTGCCGAGGTAGACCTGCAGCCGCTCAAAGTTGGCGGCCATCACCGCCTTGGTCAGGCGCTGCTCCCAGCACTCGTAGGGATACTCGCTCATGTAGGCGAAGGCGCCCTGCAGGTTGCCGATCACCGTGGGCGCGAGGTTCACGCCGAGCTGGACGCTGCCCGTGACCGCTCCCGACGGATACTGCACCGGCTCCCGCGCCGCCGCGGTGGCGGTGCCGTACTGGGCGAGGTTCAACATCGTGGTCATGGGCTTGACCGGCACCGACTGCTTGAGCCCGTCGCTGTCGGACGCATCCCCCGCCGTGGCGGTGAAATCCATGGAGCCGGGACCGGTGGCGGCGACCGGCAGCCAGAGTTCGGCGCGCTTGTAGGGATCCACGTGCACCACCTGGTCCAGCACCGGGGCGCCCTCGACCTGGCCCTTCACGCCGATGTGGACCTTGAGATCGCGCGGCTTGTCGGTGCGGTTCATGACGCTGAACCCGGCGGTGAACTTGTCGCCCTCCACCACCTGGTTCGGCATGACGGGGCGCAGTTCCGTGGGCCGGTTCACCTTGAACGTGCCCTGGCCCAGGCCCATGCGGTCGCCCGGATCCACCGCCAGCACCAGCACGCGCCAGCCGGTGAGATTGTCCGGCACCGTGAAGCTGAACTTGGCATCGCCCTTGGCGTCGGCGCGCAGCGACGGGTTCCAGTAGCTCACGAACTTGAACAGCGAGCGCAGGCTCAAGGCCGCGCCGCCGTCGCCGCCCGGCGTGGCGCCCTTCTTCTCGAAGGCCTGGCGCCCCACAAGGCGGGTGATGAGGTTGTAGTTCATGAGGTCGAGTCCGTCGAGCTTGTAGAAGCCCTTGTACGGGTCGAAGTAATCCTTGCCGTCGCTGATGAGGTCGAACACCGAGTCGTCCAGCACCGCGACCGCGAACTCAACCTTGCCCGCCTGGCCGTGGCGCGCCTTGGCGCTGACGCTCACGGTGACGCTGTCGCGGGGTTTGTAGCTGTCCTTGGGCGTGCTGACCTTCACGTCCAGCACCTTGTAGTCGTCCACCACCTGGACCTGCAGGTAGCCGGAGCGGAACGCGGGCTTGCCCAGGTCCACCTGGTCGGGGCCGAGGGGCTTCGCCACCCGCGGCGACATCACGGTCACCGACAGGTAGAAGCCCGGCAGGTAGTCCTGTTCCACCGGGAAACTGATCACCGGGGTGCTGCCCTCGAGGGTCTGCACCCAGCTCTTCAGCACGCCGTAGCGCTCTATGCTGATGAGCGCCTTGGCGCCCGGATAGGGGTTCTGCACCATGTAGCGGGCGATGTCGCCCACGTGGTACCCGGGCTTCTCGGCCACGAGCGTAAGTGCGCCGTCGTCGTGGTCCTCCCACACCACCTCGCCCTTGCCTGCGGCCCAGGCGGGCAGCGAGGACTGGTGCACGCGGCCGTGGGTGTCGATGACACTGGCCTTGATGCGGTACTCGCCCGGCTGGCCGGGCGTGAAGCTGCAGGAGGCGGGTGCCGCCGCCGAGACCGCCTCGCAGCCCCCTGCAGCCACCCAGGAGCGGGCGTACTGCGTGAGGTAGGCGTTGCCCGGACCCTTGACGCGCGAAGCCTTGAGGTCGAGGCGCTCGATGCCGATCTTCACGTGCGCGCCGGCCACGGGCCTGCCGCTGCCGTCCACCGCCAGGTAGTCCACGGAGTTGGACTGCCCCGCGGTCAGCACCCAGCCGTGCATGCGCAGGCCCACGAAGCGGTCGCGCCCCAGGTAGTCGGCACGGGTCACGGCAGCGATGTATTTGCCGCGTTCGTCGCGCACGTCGCCTTCCACCAGCAGCTTGCCGTAATACACGCCGGCATCCTGCAGTTCGAAGTCCGCCTTGAGGGTGCCGGTGGCGTCCACCGCGCCCGTGGTCTCGTTCACGGTCTGGTCGCTCTGGTTGCCCGTGGCGTCGTAGCTCGAGAAGGAGAAGCCCTGGGCCGCCGAGTCGCCGGAGCTGAAATCCTCCGCCTTCAGGGTCACGGTGATCCGGCCCTGGGCGTCGGTGTAGGGTCCGCCGGAATGCAGGCGCGCGCTGGTGGTCACCTCCACCTTGTCGCCGGGCTGGAAGCTCGCGCCGTTGAGCGAGGCATCCACGTGGAAGGGCGCGGGCGTGAAGTCGCTCACCAGCACCTTCATGGGCTGCAAGGTGCCGAAGGGTTTGCCCGTATCCTCATCTGCGGACGCGGGTTTGCCGGCGAGGTCGTCGGAAGCGATGTAGAAGCTGTACCAGCCCACCGGCGCGCTCTGGGGCACCGGGTACTGGCCGTCGTAGGCCCCGAACTCCGAGAGCTTCACCTTGTCCTGGGCGTAAACGACGTTGCCCATGGGGTCTTCGAGGGTGACCTTGTAGGTCGCGTCCGGCGGCGGCACCAGGGTGCGGTTGTCCTGGTCGCGCACGTAGATCTTGTACTGGATGGTGTCGCCGGCGCGGTAGATGCCCTCGGCGGTGGTGCCCCAGGCACGCATGTGGCCGTACTTCTTGCGCAGCGCTTCCCACACCTGGTTATGAGAGGCGGCGTAGGTGTTCACCTCGAACTGGTAATCGAGAGGCAGGAGCGCCAGGTCGGCGCCGCGGCTGACCTTGACCATGAGCTCCCGCTGCCCCGGCTGACCGTAGTGGGGCTGCCGCAGCGTCATGTCCGGATCGAGGTCCCGGCCGCCGGGCAGCATGGCGATACCCGAGGCATCGGTGACGGCCGTGGCCGGGTTCTGCGGCGCCATCGCGATCAGATCGGACTCACCGGGATAGATGCTCACCTGGGCGCCGGCGACGGGCTGCCCGGTGGCGAAGTCCGCCACCCATACCAGGGTGTTGTAGTGGCCCACCTTCACCTGCACGTCGAAGGGGGTCACCTCGGCGAAGAAGTGATACGGCCGGTCCCTGTCGGAAGGCACCGGCATCAGGTTGCCGTCCACCACGCCGCTGTATCCGCCCAGCATGCCGCGCACGCCGACCGGCATGCCCACGGCGAGATCCTCCACGCCCGGCAGCTTGTAATCGAGGGTACCGTGTCCCGGCTGCGCGGCGGTGAGCGTGGTGTAGTTGGCGGACAGGCTCTTCAGGTTGGTCAGGTACATGGGCACTTCGCTGTCCACGCCCTTCTCCAGCACCGCCACGTCGTCTTCCAGGTTGAAACCGGGATTGCGGTGCTCGGTATGGAACCCGGCGCTGCCGCCGGACCGCAGCGGGCGGCCCCACACGTCCTTCATGCCGGGCGAGACCTGCACGCTGTAGTCGGCCGCGGCCTTCAGGGGCACGGCGAAGAACACCCGGAAGCTCTGGCTCTCGCGGCCCTGGGACATGCTCCATTCCTGGTCCGTGGGCACCTCGCCGATGGGGTCCACGGCCTTGCCGTTCACCCGGGCCTGCACATGGGCCTTGAGCTCGTCGGCATGCACCGGGGAGGTGAACACCAGGGACACGTAGCGCTGCGGATCGCAGGAGGGCTGGGACGCGTCTTTGAGCACGCCGTCCTCGTACGCGCCTTCGTAGTCGCCGCAGTTCACGCCCAGGAAGCTGAATTCACCGTAGGTATAGAACGCGAGCAGCTCCTTGCTGGCGTCGCTTTGCAGCGTACCGAGCGGTGTGGCGAGGCCGGCCTCCTGCTCGAGTTCCACTTGCTGCCCGCCGGGCAGAGCTTTCGCACCGGGCCGCACCGAGATGAGCCAGCGGTACCGGGCTGCCTCGCCCGCGGGGGGTGGCGGGGTGGAGGCCGCGGCCTGGGTGGCTGCCGCGGGCGCGCTCTCGGCGGCATCGGGAGCGTCGTCGCCCTCGCCACCCCCCTCGTCCTCGGAATAGGCGTGGACCTGCACCGGCTTGCCGGGTACGTGCACCGGGTCGCCGCCGCCGGCGGGCAGCACGTAGTAGTCCCGGCCGTCCTGCGGGTCGGCCATGGCGCTCACGGGCACGCGCCCCTCGGCGGTGTCGAAATAGAGATGGGCCTCGACGGAACTCTTGGTCACCGGCAGGTTGAACTCCACCTGCAGCACGGGCTGGACGGGGCCGCTCCACTCCACGAGATAGGCGTACTCGCCCGCCGGCACCTCGGTGGTGAAGGCGGCCTGCACGTCCTGGGCGAGGGCGCTGCCGTCCACCGCCTTGATGCCCGCGTGCACCGTCACCTGATAGGAGGTCGCGGGCGCGAGTCCGCCCTGCTCCACCTGGGAACCCAGGTGGTGCCGGCGCGGCCCCGGGCCGGGCAGTGCGCTGCGTTCGCCGAGCTCGCAGGTGAGGGTGGAGGTGTTGACCCAATGCCAGTTGCAGCCGAGCGCGGGGGTGATGTCCACCGGCACCTTGTCGAGCTTGGGCGGAACCGAACCCAGCACCACCATGGGACGGTCGAACTGCACCGTCACCTGGCGCTGATAGGACTGGGTGCTGCCGTCGGGCGTGATGCGCAGCACCTGCACCGGGCCCGTGGGCGTGGTGATGGCGGGCGTATCGGCGGCGGAAGCGCCGGCCAGGCAGATGAACAGGACGAACACGGCGGCACGCAGTGCGGATGACTGGCGAGACATGGATTCCCCTTCCCTTATATATGGTTCCCGCCCGGATGCCGGGCCGGTTCCGATGACCCCAATTCCGTGGAGGAAGCCTAGCAACTGGCCGACGGGGGGTCCAGGCATGGGGCCGTCACAGGGGGAGCCCGGAGGCGATGCGGTGAACTAAGCACCTCAGCCAGGCGGTGACGGGGGCGGCAAGACCTGGACGGACGTGGACAGCCTCGTCTGTGTCACGCCGCGCGCGGCTTCCGGCCCTGCATGAGCCTGTAGAGCACGGGCATCACCACCAGCACCAGGGGCAGCTGCACCACGAGGCCGGCGATGATGGCGACGGCCAGGGGCTGCTGCATGGCCGCACCCTGGCCGATGTCCAGCGCCAGGGGCAGGAGCGCCAGCACGGTGGTGAGCGTGGTGAGGGCGATGGGACGCATGCGGTTGATGCCCGCCTCCACCAGGACCGCGTCCAGATCCTCCCGGTGCTCCAGTTCCGTGAACTCCGAGAAGTAGAAGATCGCCACCTCGGTGACGATGCCGATGATCATGGTGAGCCCCATCATGGAGGTGATGTTGAGCTCGATGCCCGTGAGCCAGAGCCCCAGGAACACGGCCGCGATGGCCAGGAGCGGCGCGCACATGATGGCGAACACCACCCGGAAGCTCTCGTAGAGGAACAGGAGCAGCACGAACACCAGGGCCACCGCCCCGGCGAACACCGCCATGAGGCCGCGGAACGCGATCTGCTGCTGCTGGTAGAGGCCGCCGAGCTCCACGTCCACCGCGGAGGGCACGAGCCCGGGCGTGGCCAGCACCTTCTTGATGTCGGCGATGGTGGAACCCAAGTCGCGGCCGGTGATGCGCGCGGTCACCGACACCATGCGTTTCAGGTCCTCCCGGTCTATCTCCGGTTGACCGGTGACGGGGGTGACGGTGGCGATGCGCCCCAGGGGGAACACCCGGCCGTCGGCGGCGCGTATCGGCAACTGTGACAGCTGGTCGGTGCGCGCCCGCAGGGCCTGGGGCGCCCACACCCGCACCCCCACGAACTTGAGGTTCTGGGGCACCTGGGCCGCCACCATGCCTTCCACATAGCCGTCCAGCTGCTGGGTGACCGCGGCGGGGTCCACGCCGGCCAGCGCCGCCTTGCGGGGGTCCACCTCCACGTCGAGCGCGTCGCCCGCCAGCACCACGCCGTCGAATACGTCCACCACCCCCGGCACCTTGCCGATGGCGTCAGCGACCCGCGGTGCCGTGCTGTTGAGGAGCGCGTCGTCCTCGGCGTAGAGCTTCACTTCCACCGGCTGGGGCGTGGCAGTGAGGTCGCCGATCATGTCCTCCATGAGTTGGGAGAGGTCGATGCCGAGCCCCGGCACCTGCTGCTGGATGGCGGTGCGCACCTGTTCCATCACGGTCTCGATGTCCGGGCGCGGGAAGGGCTTCAGGCGCACGAAGAAGTCGCCGGAGTTGGTCTCGGTGACGCCGCCGCCCAGCTGTGCGCCGGTGCGCCGCGAGTAGCTCGCCACGTTGGGGTTGGCGCGCAGCACGCCCTCCACCTGGCGCAAGAGCCGGTCGGTCTCGGTGAGGGAAGTGCCCGGGGGCGCGATGTAGTCCAGGGTGAAACCGCCCTCGTCCATGCGCGGCATGAAGCCCGAGCCCACTTCCCGCCAGCCGACGAGGCCGAGCACGGCGAGGGGAATCAGGCCCGCCAGGAGCCACATGGGACGCTTCAACAGCTTCGGCATGAGCCGTTGGTAGAAGGCGTGGGCGCGGCTCGCCAGCCAGCCGAAGCGCTCCGGCCGCTGGTCTGATTCCTTGAGCAGTCCGTCCGCCAGGAGCGGCACCACCAGCCAGGAGAGCAGGAAGGACAGGATGAGCGTCACCGCCATGGTGAGCGAGAGGGTGCGGAAGAAGGCCCCGGTGAGCCCTCCGAGGAAGGCCAGGGGCACGAAGATGACGATGGTGGAGGCGGAGGAGCCCAGCAGGGGCCGGGTGAACTCGGCGGCGGCGGCGAGCACGCGGCCCTGCACCGGGCCCGGCTCCCGGAAGCGGCGCACGATGTGCTCGCTCATGACCACCGCATCGTCGATGACGAGGCCCACGGCGGCGGCGATGCCGCCCAGGCTCATGATGTTGAAACTCATGCCGAGCAGATACATGACGAGCACCGAGGTGGCGAGCGCCATGGGCACCACGATGGCGGCGATGAGGGTGATCTTGCGGTCCCCCAGGAAGAAGAACAGCACCGCTGCCGCCAACAGCACGCCGATGAGGATGGCGTCGCGCACGCTCGCGGCGGAGGACACGATGAGGCCGCCCTGGTCGTACCACTTGGCCACGTGCACGTCCGCCGGGAGCCTGGCGGAGTAAGCGGCGAGCGCCGCTTCTATATCCTTGTTGATCTGGACCGTGTTGCCGCTCGGCTGCTGGAACACGTTGATGAGCACCGCATCGTGGCCGTCGGCGGTGACGCGTATCCACTGGGGCACGGTGGACATTTCCACCCGGCCCAGGTCACCCACCGTCACCTGCTGGCCGCCTGGCAGGCTCCTCACCACCGTGTGGCGCACGGCATCGAGGGTGGCGAGACGGGTGTCCGCCACCACGAGGTAGAGCTTGTAGTGATCCTCCAGGTGGCCCGCGGCTTGGAGCACGTTGCCCGCTGACACGGCGGCGCTCACGTCCGCCACCGAGAGGTGGAAAGCGCGCAGCTTCGCCGGGTCCACGTCCACGTGGTATTCCGCCTGCTCGCCGCCCTGCACTTCGGCGCGGGCCACACCGGAGACCCGGGACATGAGCGGCGCCAGCTGGAACTGGGCGAGGTCGCGCAGCTGCACCAGGCTCTTGCTGCCGGAGGTGAGACTATAGGCCAGCACCGGGAAGGAATAGGGATCGCGGCGCACCACCGTGAACTGCGTGTCCGGCGGCAACGAGGGCAAGAGCAGGCTGATCTTGGATTCCACCTGCAGCATGGACTGGATCATGTCCATGTTCCAGTCGAAGAGCACTGAGACCTCGGCGCTGCCGCGGCTGGTGATGGAGCGCACGGTGTGCACGCCCGGGATGTCGCGCACCGCCTGCTCCACCGGACGCGTCACCAGGAGCTCCATCTGCTGGGCCGGCCGGTCGCCGGCGTCCAGCTCCACCACGATGCGCGGGAACTGCACGTTGGGGAAGAGCGCCACGGGCAAAAGGAACGCGGTCACGATGCCGCTCATCGCGAGTATCGCGGCGAGGAAGACGATGGAACGGCGGTGACGCTGGAAGAAAGGGCTTGCCGTCACTCTTTCGGCTCCCGCACCGCCATGCCGTCCGAGAGCTCGTAGTTGCCGAGGGTCACCACCTCATCGCCGGCGTCAAGACCCTTCTCCACCGCCACCCAGGTGCCGTCGTCGGTACCCGCCTGGATGTCCACCCGGTGGGCGACGCCGGCCTTCACCACGAAGAGATAGTCTCCCTGCTCGTCGTGCAGCACCGCGGAACGCGGCACCGCGAGCACATGGGACTCCTCAAGCACCACGGCGCCGTTGACAGCGGCGCCAGGCATGAAGCGGGCCGCCTCCTTGCCGGTGAGCGGCGCAGTCAAGTCCACGAGGCCGGTAGCCTCGTCCACCTGCCCGCCCACCTGGTCGAGGCGCGCCTGGGCCGTAAGCCTGGGGTCGAACACCGCCGTGATCCGCACGGCCATGCCGGGCTTCAACTTGCCCGCGTCTTCCGGGTCCACGCCCAGGAGCACGTAACGGGTGTTGGCGCCGTGGGCGGCGATGCGGTCATCCGGGGCACGCGCCGCGGACTCAGCCGCGCCGCCGGCGAGTCGTTCCTGGGCCGAGAGGGTCGCGGCAGCCTCGGCCGCCGCGCGCTCCGCATCCGCGAGCTGGATGTTGGTGGCGAGGTGTTCCTTGAAGAGCGCCCGGGTGCGTGTGAGGGCGGTGCGGGCGAAATCTGCCTCGGCCTTCGCCCGGGCGTAGGCGGCCGCCGTCTCGGGCGCGGCGGTAAGGCTCAACAGCGGCCCGGCGCTGATGCTGCCGTAAGCCGGGAGCGTGAGGGCCACGTCGTGCTCCGCTGCCGCGACGGTCTGCACCAGGGCGCTCGCGGGTCCGGCATCGGCCGGCTGGTCGTCCTCATCGGCCCGGGCCATGAGGACCGCGACCGAGAAGCTCAGGATCGCGAGCGGGAGTATCCACAGGATGCGTCTCATGGCTGGCTCTCATCTATAGGGTGTTGCAGGTCCTCGGGCGGCAGGCCGAGGAGCGTCGCGAGGGCGAGATGCAGCTGCTGCGCCTGGGTCTCGAGGTCCAGGCCCTCGAGGCGGCGGTTCAGGCTGGCGATGCTGAGGTCGTAATAGGCCGGCGCCGTGAGGTCGCCTCGGGCATAGGCGGCCTCGGCGGACTTGGCCATGGCTTCGGCGTCTTCGCTGCCCGCCTTCAAAGTGGCGAGCTCGGATTGCAGGAGGTCGAGATCTGCGGCGCTCTGGCGCACCTCCGCCTGGGTCTCGTCCAGGCGCTGCTGGTAGGCCTGCCAGAGGGCGTCGCGACCCGCCTCGGCGGCATGCACCTGCTTCGCGCCGCCGAAGATGAAGGGGAAGCTCAAGGAGACGCTGAAGCCCACGGTGTGCACGTCGCTGGTGTCGTTGGCGCGGTTGATGCCGACGCCGATGGACGGGAACTGGGCGAGCACGGCACGGCGCACCTCCTCGTCCTGGGCCTCATAACCGTACCGCAGCGCCACGAGGTCGGGCCGGCGCTCGGGTAGTTCCTTCAGGGCCGCACCCACACTGGCGGCCGGAATGTCCTCGAGGGGGTCCGGCGGCAGGAGCGTGAGCGGCGTGCCCGGCGCGAGGCCCAGCAACTCCACGAGTGCGGCACAGTCGTCGTTCTCCTGTCGCGCCAGGCCATCGGCGCGGGTCTGCACGTCCTGCAGCGCGGCAAGTCCGGTGCTCAGGTCGTCGAAGGCCGCGTCGCCGGACTTGAGCGCGGCCTGCTCGGCCGCATAGCGCTGCTGCATGGTCTGCTTCAGGTCCCCCAGGAGCCTCGATTCGGCGCGGTCGGTGCCGCACTGCAGGAACAGCGCGCGGGCCTGCTGCGCCACCTGCCACTCCACCCAGAGGAGATCCAGATCCGCCTGCCCCGCCTGGGCTTCCGCCGCCGCCTGCTCGGCACCGCTGGTGAAGAGCGCGCCCAGGTCGTAGCCGAGCCCCAGGCTCTTGCCGACGACGAGGCCCGGCGGATTGCTCCCCGTGGGCCGGTCGCGGCTCGCGGAAAGCGACGGCCCGGGCAGGAGGCCGGCAGCGAAGGACTGCACCCGCGCTGCACGGGCCTCGCTGCGGGCGGTGCGCAGGGCCGGATCGTTCACCACCGCGAGGATGGCGACGTCGGTCATGTCGAGACCCTTGGAGACATCGTAGGCATGGGGCTTGAGGTCCGGCAGGTGCAGGGACTTCACCTCCACCTCAACGTCCGCGGGCCGCGCCGCCTGGTCCGGCTTCTGCGGCAGCGGGCGCGCGCCATAGGCGGCGCAACCGGCCAGGAGCACGGCGAAGGGCAAGGCGGCGAGCCTCATGAAGCGGATTCTCGTCATGGGATGGTGGACCCGGTCGTCCCGGCGGGACACAGGGAAATTCTAAGTTTCGGGCGCCTCGCGCCGCGCGACCCGGGCCATTAAATATCCTTAATCCGCCACCTTAACTTTCCTTAATCTTCGGCGCTGGAGCAGGCGGGACGGGCGGTTTATGCTCTCGCCATGCGCGTACTCATCATAGAAGACGACGCCGACACCGCGGCGCAGCTCGGTTCCGCCCTGGAGGGTGCCGGTCACGAGGCGGAGCACGCCGCCGACGGCGAGCGGGGCCTGGAGCGGGCCCGCTCAGGAGGGCACGACGCCCTCATCGTGGACCGCATGCTGCCGAAGCTGGACGGGCTCTCCCTGGTGCGCACGTTGCGCGCCGAGGGCCGCGGCGTGCCGGTGCTGTTCCTCACGGCGCTCGACCAGGTGGACGAGCGCGTCTCCGGGCTCGAGGGCGGCGGCGACGACTACCTGGTGAAGCCCTTCGCCTTCAGCGAACTCCTGGCCCGGCTGCAGGCCTTGCTGCGCCGGCGCGGGGCAGAGGCGGCCGAGACCCGGCTCAAGGTGGCCGATCTCGAGCTGGACCGGCTCAAGCGGGAGGTGCGGCGCGCCGGCAAGCCCGTGACGCTGCAGGCGCGCGAGTTCCGCATGCTGGAATACCTGATGCTGCACGCGGGCGAGGTGGTGACCCGCGCCATGCTGCTGCAGGAGGTCTGGGGCTATCACTTCGACCCCCAGACCAACGTGGTGGACGTGCACGTGAGCCGGCTGCGCTCGCGCATAGACGGGGACGGGCAGACGCCCTTGTTGCACACGGTGCGCGGCACGGGATACTGCCTGCGTGAGCCGGGATAACCGCAGCGCCTCCCCGCTCTTCCGCACCACCGCGTTCAAGCTGGCGATGGGCTACGCGGCGTTCTTCTGCCTGCTCTCCGCCGCCTGCCTGGCGCTGCTCTACTGGGTGATCACCTCCGAGCTCGACGCGCAGATCGACGCGGGTCTCAGGGCCGAGATGGCCGCGCTCACGCGGCTCTACGCCGACAAGGGGGTGGACGGCTTGCGCGGCGCGGTGGCTTCGCGCAGCACCTGGATGAGCCTCGCCGCCAGCGACACCGGCGACACCGGCCCGCGGCAGTACCTGCTCACCGACGCCGCCGGACGCGTGCTGGCCGGCACCATGAAGGACTGGCCCGCGGCGCTGCCGGCCGCGCGCGAGCGATGGGCGACGCTGCCCCTGATGCTGCCCGTGGACCAACCCGGCCTGGACGAGGACGGCCCGCAGGTGCGGGTGCGCCTCGACGCCGTGACCCTGCCCGGCGGCTACCGGCTGCTGGTGGGGCAATCCCTGAACGAGACCGACGAGCTGCGTGAGACGCTCCTCACCCTGACGTCCGCCACGGTGCTGTTCACGCTGCTCGTGGGCGCGGGCGGCGGCGCGCTCATGGGCCGTAGCGTGGTGCGGCGCCTGCAGCAGGTGACCCTGGCCGCGGACCGCATCATGACGGGCGACCTCGCCCAGCGCATCCCGGTGGAAGGCGGCCACGACGAGTACGATGCGCTCGCCGCCAAACTCAACAGCATGCTGCAGCGCATCGAGGAGCTCATGCGGCGCACCCGGGAGGTCACGGAGAACGTGGCCCACGACCTGAGGAGCCCCTTGGGCAGGCTGCGTTCGCGCCTCGAGACCCTCTCCCGCGGCACCGGCGGCGGGGAGCGCGAAGCGCTGCAGAAGGCCATCGAGGAGACCGACCGCATCGTGGCCACCCTCAACGGCATCCTGAGCATCGCCGAGATCGGGGCGCGCTCCCGCGGCAGCTGGGAGACCCTGGACGTGACCTCGGTCTGCCGCGACGTGGCCGAACTCTACGACGCGGTGGCGGAGGAGAAACGCATCGCCCTCGGCATCGAGCTCGCCGAGGGCGTGAAGGCCGCCGGCAACCGCCAACTGCTCGCCCAGGCGGTGAGCAACCTGCTCGACAACGCCATCAAGTACACCCCGCCCGGCGGCCGCGTCGCGCTCAGGCTCACGCCCCGGGCGGAGATCACCGTGGCGGACAGCGGTCCCGGCATCCCTGCGGAGATGCGCGGCAAGGTGCTGGAGCGCTTCGTGCGCCTGGACACGAGCCGCAGCCAGCCCGGCAACGGACTGGGCCTGAGCCTGGTGGCGGCGGTGGCGGAACACCACGGCGCCACCCTGGTGCTGGCCGACAACGGGCCGGGGCTGAAGGCAACGCTGCAGCTCACCGCGGGTTGAGGCGCGCACCCCGGATCGACGGGGCCAGCGCATGATCGATGCACAATACGGGGAGATGGCCATGACCGAACTCAGCAAGCGGGCGCGCATCGTCGGGTTCTTCTACTTGCTGCTCGCCATCGTGGGGCCCGTGCGGCTCCTCTACGTGCCCGGCAAGCTCTTCGTGCACGGGGACGCGGAGGCGACCTCCGCCAACATCCTCGCCCACGAGACGCTGTTCCGGCTCGGCATCGGCGCCGACCTCCTGGGCGCGGTGATCCTGGTGTACCTGGCGCTCGCCTTCTACCGGCTCTTCAAGGACGTGGACCAGTACCAGGCGGTGGTGCTGGTCATCACCGGCGGCGTACTCCCTGCGGCGCTCTACTTCGTGAACACCGTGAACGACGCCGCGGCGCTCGCGCTGGTGAACGGCGCGGATTACCTCGCGGTCTTCACGGAACCGCAGCGCCACGCCCTGGCCCGCTTCTTCCTCGATCTGCACTATCTCCTGGTGGTGAGCGCCGAGGTGCTGTGGGGCCTGTGGCTCATGCCCATGGCGATCCTCACCCTCAAGTCCGGCTTCCTGCCCAAGTTCCTGGGCTGGTGGCTCATCCTGAACGGCATCTGCTACCTGCTGCAGAGCTTCACGGGAGTGTTCCTGCCGCAGTATGCAGACACCGTCTCGAACTACTCCTTCCCCTTCCAATTCGGGGAGGTGGCTTTCCTGCTGTGGCTGCTGATCTTCGGGGCGAAACAGAAGGTCGCGGCAGCCTAGGGGCGGGCCTTCGGGTTCGCGCCCAGGCGATCCTGGAGCCGCTTGCGGAAACGCCGGCTCACCGGCAGACGGTCCTTGGATCTCAGGACGACCTCGCAGGCGCCGTCTGCCTGGACCTCGAGCGCGTGGACCCGATCCAGGTTCACGATCACGGAGCGGTGGATGCGGATGAGCCGCCCGTCCCCCAGGTCCCGCTCCAGGTCGGACAGAGCCCGGCGCACGATGTGGGTCTCCTGGCCCACGTGCAGGCAGGCGTAGTAACCCGCCGCGTCGATCCAGTCGATGTCCGCCACGTCCACGAAGATCAGCTGGCCCTTGCCCTTCACCACGAGCCGCTGCAGCGGCTGCGGCGGGGCGAGATGGGCGAGCCGCTCCTTGGCGCGGCCCAAGGCCCGGGCGAAGCGCGCGTCGTCGAAGGGCTTCAGCAGGTAATCGAGCGCCCCCGCCTC
>DASYZF010000330.1:0-4340 GCA_035946515.1 Gammaproteobacteria bacterium
AAGCCGCATCCGGCATGTATCAAACACCTGGTTTAAACCACTCAACATGAGGACGTCTAACATGAACACGACCAAAGTCTCCGGTATCGCCATCGCCGCCGTCGCCGCCAGCCTGTTCGTGCTGGCCCCGCTCGCCACCGCCGCCGACAGCGCCGCCACCGGCAAGTGCCTGGGCGGCAACTCCTGCAAGGGCCAGAGCTCCTGCAAGAGCTTCGACCATGCCTGCAAGGGCCAGAACTCCTGCAAGGGCAAGGGTTTCACCGTCGTGACCAAGGCCGAGTGCGACAAGGCCGGCGGCAAGTTCGAGGCTGAAGGCGGCAAGAAGTAAGCTTCCGCTCGAGGCTTGATGCCATACGGAGCCCGGTTGGCCTGCACGGCCACCGGGCTCTGTTTTTGGGACGCCTTATACTGATGCCCGTGAAACCCGCCACCGCGAAACGCCCCTATCTCGGTTTCGGCCTCGGCCTGCGCACCGAGCATTACGAGGCCATGCTGGCCGAACGCCCGGAGGTGGACTGGCTCGAGATCCTCTCCGAGAACTACATGGTGGACGGGGGCAAGCCGCTCCACTTCCTGGACCGCTTCCGCGACCTCTACCCCCTGGTGATGCACGGCGTGTCGCTCTCCATCGGCAGCGGCGATGCACTGGATCTCGATTACCTGAAACGCCTGAAGGCGCTGGCCGCGCGGGTGGATCCGCGCTGGATATCGGACCACCTCTGCTGGACCGGCATCGCCGGCAAGAACCTGCACGACCTCATGCCCCTGCCCTATACCGAGGAAGCGGTACGGCACGTGGCCTCGCGGGTGCGCCAGGTGCAGGACACCCTCGGCCGGCAGATCCTGCTGGAGAACGTCTCCAGTTACGTCACCTACACCCAATCGGCCATGAGCGAGTGGGAGTTCTTGAGCGCGGTCTGTGAAGCCGCGGATTGCCACATCCTGCTCGACATCAACAACATCTACGTCAGCAGCCACAACCACGGCTTCGACCCGCGGGACTATCTCAAGGGTGTGCCCGCCGCCCGGGTGCGCCAGTTCCATCTCGCCGGCCACAGCCATAACGGCGACATCATCGTGGACACCCACGACCAGCCCATCATCCCCGACGTCTGGAGCCTCTATGCCGAGGCGGTGCGCCGCTTCGGAGCCGTCTCCACCATGATCGAGCGCGATGCGAACATCCCGCCCCTGGCGGAACTGCTGGCGGAGCTCGACGCGGCGAAGCGCATCGCCCTGCCCATCCTCGAAAGCCAGGCGGCCTGAGACCATGGAGGCACTGCGCCAGCTCGAAGGGGATTTCCAGGACTGCCTGCTGCGCGACAGCCTCGACATGCGGGGCCAGGTGGTGGGCGATGCCCTCGCCGGGGCAGAGGAGCGGGTGCGGGTCTATGTGGAGGCCTATCGCCTGCGGCTTCTGGAAGTGCTGCAGGACAACTACACCGGCTTGCACGCACTCGTGGGCGACGCGGAGTTCGATCGCCTGGGCCGTGCCTACATCGACGCCCACCCCTCCACCCACCCTTCGGTGCGCTGGTTCAGCCGCCACCTGGAAGGCTTCCTGCGCGACACCGCCCCCTACAGCGACCACCCCTATCTCGCCGAGATGGCCGCCTTCGAGTGGGCCCAAGGCCAGGTGTTCGACGCCGCCGACGAGGCGGCGGCCGGCCTGGACGCCCTGGCGGCGGTGGCGCCGGCAGCGTGGGCAAGGCTGCGCTTCAGCCTCCACCCGGCGATGCGGCTCTTGGCGCTGCATTGGAACGTGCCCCAGGCCTGGCAAGCCCTGGAAGCGGGCGCCGCACCGGAGCTGCAGTCCAGCGAGACCGCTGCTTCATGGCTGCTGTGGCGCGCGGACCTCATGAGCCACTGGCGTTCCCTGGGCGAGGATGAGGCCTGGGCTCTCGAAGCCCTGCGTGAGGGCCGGAACTTCGGCGAACTCTGCGAAGGACTCTGCCGCTGGCACGCGCCGGAAGCGGTGGCCCTGCAGGCGGCGGGCTTCCTCAAGCGCTGGCTCACGGACGGGCTCATCAGCGCCGTGCACACGGGCTGAGGTCACGTGGGCCGGCACCTGCTGCCTCTCCTGCTGTCGGCCTTGCTCCCGCTGAACGCCGCCGCGGCGACGGACGACGTCACGACGCGGCTGGCGAAACTCGAGGTCGGCGGCGCCGAGATTGACGTGGACCTCACGCCCGCGCAATACGCCGTGACTTCGGAGCAATTGCTCCGATGGATAGAGGCCGCGGCCAAGGCCGTGGACCGCTACTACGGCCGCTTCCCCGTCAGCCATCTGCATCTCACGATCGCGCCCCGGGAGGGTTCAGCAGGAGTCTCCGCCACCACCTACGGCACCCAGGACGGGGGCTATATCAGGCTGAGCCTGGGGACCGACGCCAAGCTCGACGACCCCGGCAACGACTGGGTCATGACCCATGAGATGGTCCACCTCGCCTTCCCGCAGATGGAGCGGCAACACCACTGGATCGAGGAAGGCCTCGCCACCTACGTGGAACCCCTGGCCCGGGCCGAAGCCGGGGAGCTCAGCCCGGAATATGTCTGGCAGGAGACGGTGGAAGGCATGCCCAAGGGCCTGCCGGGGCCCGGCGACCAGGGCCTGGACCGCACCCACAGCTGGGGCCGCACCTACTGGGGCGGCGCGCTCTTCTGCCTCCTGGCGGACGTGGAGATCCGGGAACGCACCCATAACCGCTACGGACTGCAGGAGGCCTTGCGCGGCATCCTCGCGGCCGGCGGCAACATCACCACCGAAGCCGACATCGGCTACGTCCTCAAGACCGCTGACCAGGCCGTCGGCGTCCCGGTGCTGACGGGACTCTACGCGTCCATGAAGGACAGACCGGTGACGCCGGACCTGCCGGCGCTCTGGAAGAAGCTCGGCGTAGTCTACCGGGACGGCAAGGTCAGTTTCGACGACGCGGCGCCGGATGCCGCGATCCGCAAGGCGCTGACCGCGGCCGGCACGCGCTAGGCCTCAAGCGATCCCGTTCAGAAATCCCATTCCAGGATCACCGCGTTCTCGCCGATGTTGTTGCCGCGCAGTCCGCCGTTGGACATGTGCCGCACCGCCAGCGACCAGCCGTCATGGTGGAAGCCGAAGGTGGTCATGAACTGGTACTGGCTGGTGAGCGTGGAGGTCTGGTGGCGGATGAGCGCCGGGCCGAAGCTCGCATACAGATGCTGGTCCACGATCTCATAGGAGGCGGCGATGAAGGACGTATCCCGGTCGAGCGTGCCGCGGATGGCACCCGCGGTGAAGTCCCAGGGTTGGCCGTCGGGCCGGTAGTCCAGCATGTATACCTGGCCGCGCTGGCTGTCATGCATGCCGGTGTAACCCACGGCGATGCCCGTCTGGGCATCGGCCGCAGGCGGTGCGAACAGGGCGAGGCTCAGGGCGAGGGCGAGGAGGATCGAAAGTCCGTTGTTTTTCCGATTGAACGTCTTCATGGTTTTGCCTTTTCCCATCCCCCGAGTTGGACGACCGACTGCTTCTTGTTCTTGTGGAGACCTTCAGCTGCGGACGTGCTCCGAGATCGCATCCAGCGCCTCGCTGAGGGCACTGCCGAACCAGAACAGCACCAGCAGCGTCGCGGCGATGGCCATGCCGAGGCCTACGGCGCTTGCCTTGACCAGACCGCGCAATAACCAGAGGGAACCGATCTCCAGGGCCAGGAAGTTCAGATGGAGGCTTTTCATGGGGTTGCCCTCATTCCTAAATATCTAATTAACTCGATATTCAGGCTGTTTAAAAAAGAGCCTGTACATGGCCCTGGCCCCGGGTTATCCAGCGATCTGGGGTACCTGTCCTGCTGACGATTGGGCTTGCCATGCTGTGACTCTTTTGGTCTATAATTGAACCCTGGTTTATTTTAGTAACTATAGTGCTAATAGCAAGTAGGTACCTTAAAGTAACTAATATGGATACCGCGAAGAAACCGACCTGTGCGGCCAACGACACCGACACGCCCATGCACCGCATGCTCGGGGTGCTTGCCGGGCCCTGGACCATCTACCTCATCTGGGTGCTGTCCAACGAGGGGCCCATGCGCTTCGGTGCCTTGCGCCGCCGCATCGAAGGCATCTCCACCAAGGTGCTGACCGAGCGCCTGCGGCTCTTGGAGGCGGAAGGCTTCGTGACCCGCCACTACGAGCCCACGGTACCGCCCCAGGTGACCTACAGCCCCACCGAGCGTATCGCCGAGCTCCTGCCGGTGCTGCGCACCTTCTGCGAGCTCTCCCGCAAGTGGTACAGCGACGATCACCGGGACGAGGAAACCGAGGCCCGCAAAGCGTCCTGACACCCTCCTCGTATCCGATAAAGAACG
>DASYZF010000331.1:0-1529 GCA_035946515.1 Gammaproteobacteria bacterium
GCCTTCTCGACGGCTTCCTCGATGGTGCCGACCATGTAGAACGCCTGCTCGGGCAGGTGGTCGTACTCGCCGGCCACGATGCCCTTGAAGGCGCGGATGGTGTCCTTCAGGGACACGTACTTGCCCGGGCTGCCGGTGAACACTTCGGCCACGGTGAATGGCTGCGACAGGAAGCGCTGGATCTTGCGCGCGCGGTACACGGACTGCTTGTCCTCTTCGGACAGCTCGTCCATGCCGAGGATCGCGATGATGTCCTTGAGCTCCTTGTAGCGCTGCAGCACTGCCTGCACGCTGCGGGCCACGTCGTAGTGCTCCTGGCCGATGACGTTCGGGTCCACCTGGCGGGAGGTGGAGTCGAGCGGGTCCACGGCCGGGTAGATGCCGAGCGCCGCGATGTCACGGGACAGCACCACGGTGGCGTCGAGGTGCGCGAAGGTGGTGGCGGGCGACGGGTCGGTGAGGTCATCCGCGGGCACGTATACCGCCTGGATGGAGGTGATGGAGCCCTTCTTGGTGGAGGTGATGCGCTCCTGCAGCACGCCCATCTCCTCGGCCAGCGTCGGCTGGTAACCCACCGCCGACGGCATGCGGCCGAGGAGCGCGGACACTTCGGTGCCGGCCAGGGTGTAGCGGTAGATGTTGTCGATGAACAGCAGCACGTCGCGGCCTTCGTCGCGGAAGTACTCGGCCATGGTGAGGCCGGTGAGCGCCACGCGCAGGCGGTTGCCCGGCGGCTCGTTCATCTGGCCGTACACCATCGCCACCTTGGACTTGTTGAGGTCCTTCAGGTCGATGACGCCGGCTTCCGCCATCTCGTGGTAGAAGTCGTTGCCTTCGCGGGTACGCTCGCCGACGCCGGCGAACACGGAGAGGCCCGAGTGCTCGGTGGCGATGTTGTTGATGAGCTCCATCATGTTCACGGTCTTGCCCACGCCGGCGCCGCCGAACAGGCCCACCTTGCCGCCCTTGGCGAAGGGGCACAGGAGGTCGATCACCTTGATGCCGGTCTCCAGCAGGTCCGTGGAGCCGGACTGCTCTTCATAGGAGGGCGCCTTGCGGTGGATGGCCCACTGGGCATCGGACTTCACCGGGCCGCGCTCGTCCACCGGCGTGCCCAGCACGTCCATGATGCGGCCGAGGGTGGCCTGGCCGACCGGCACCGAGATCGGCGCGCCGGTGTTCTTCACGGCGAGGCCGCGCTTCAGGCCCTCGGAAGCGCCCATGGCGATGCAGCGCACCACGCCGTCGCCGAGCTGCTGCTGCACCTCGAGCGTGAGGCTGCCGTCGCCGAGCTTGAGCGCGTCGTAGACGCTCGGGATGGCGTCACGCGGGAACTCCGCGTCGACCACCGCGCCGATGACTTGAACGATCTTTCCAG
This sequence comes from Gammaproteobacteria bacterium, assembly GCA_035946515.1. Lineage (GTDB taxonomy): Bacteria > Pseudomonadota > Gammaproteobacteria > Natronospirales > REEB76 > DASUBN01. The sequence continues at coordinate 1,379 of DASYZF010000331.1, forward strand.
AGCTCATGATGTGATCCTCGATGCCGATTCTTTGGAGTGCTTTCGATTCTTAGCCGATGGCGGCCGCGCCGCCCACGATCTCGGACAGTTCCTTGGTGATGCCGGCCTGGCGCGCCTTGTTGTAGACGAGCTGCAGGTCGTTGATGATCTC
>DASYZF010000332.1:0-3004 GCA_035946515.1 Gammaproteobacteria bacterium
GAGGCCAAGGACAAGGCCGCGGCCCTGCGCGCCATCGTGCAGGTGACGGACTTCAAGGCGCTGCTGGCGGCCAGCGGCTATCCCGCCAAGGCCACCGTCTGTGCTCCGGAGAAGCCGGTGACAGGCGGCAACTAAGGAGCAAGTTCCATGGTGCAAGCCGGCCCTCATACCTCCGCCGACGGGATAGTGTTCTTCAAGCTGGCAGGGCAGCAACTCCCCAAATGGCCGCAAGAATGCGTGGTCTGCAACAAGTACTGCGCCGAGACCCGCGAGCTCCGCTGCGCACTATCTACGCAGCGCTCCGGTGCGTCGCAGCCGTTCTTCGCCAAGAGCCCGTACGTGTTCGCCGTGCCGGTACACGTCTCGGATCCAAGCTGTCTGCGCAAGTTCAGGCACCCGGCGCCGTGGTGGGTCTATGTGCTGGGTGCCTGCCTCATCGTGGCGGCGGGTCTCGCCGGGGCTTCCCTGGTGCGTCCACAACTCGCCGCCAGGCTCTTTGTCTTCGTGCCGAGCGCCTTGAGCGGGTGGCTGCTGCTGATGATTCCCTTCAGCGACATGTACCCGGAGTATCTCTCTATCACGGATGACGACGGGAAGGACTTCTGTGCTCACTTTCATCACGTGGCCTATGCTTGTAAGTTCGCCGAACTCAACCAGGATATCGTGTTCCAGGTGGAGCGTGCGGCCTGGGACGTCTCCATCGACATCTTCCCCAAGCAGGATGAGTAAGAGGGCGGTCGGCAGGCGTAAGATTCAAGTCAGGGCAGACTGATCGAAAGAGGTCGATATGCAGCTCATCCGCACGATGTTCTTATGCATCGTTCTCGGCGCATCCGCCACCGCTTTGGCGATGCCGCCCAAGGGCGGCACGGCGATGATCGGGGTGTACTCCGCGGTGGCCACGATTGGCTGCGGCAGGAACGAGGCGCTGCTCGTCTCCCCCGACGGCAAGCTGAGGCTCACTCACAGCACGGACGCCGCCGGTGCGCGCCATTGGCAGGCCGAGACCGCGGTGGGCGCGAGATCGCTCGAGACCCACGACTGGCCCTGCCCCGAGTTCCTGTGGGCGCCGGATTCCAGCGCCCTGGCGGTGACCTACAGCAACGGCGGCGACGCGGGTGATTCCCACATGGGAGTGTATCGTTTCGGGCCCGGCGCCAAGGATCCGATCGACATCACCGCCGCGGCCGAAGCGGATTTCCTGGCTCATTACCCGCGCTGCCCCGCCAGGCAAGAACCCAACCTGGCCGCCGTCGCCTGGCTCGATGGCGCGAACCGTCTGCTCGTGGCGGTGCAAGTGCCCCCCCATTCCGATTGCGACGACCGGGGCACCTTCGCGCTCTATGAGGTCTCGGTGCCGGACGGCAAGATCCTCGCCAAGTACGGCCAACTCGAAGCGAAACGGAGCTTCGGCGACAAGCTCGGGCCTGCCTTGCGCCGCGCCGACGACCGCTGTATCACCCAGCCCGGTTCCTGCCATGCTCCGTACGCTCCGGACAAGGGCGATGGGGTCCACAAGACGTGAGTCCGGTCACACGCGCGGCGCTTCTTCTTTACCCTTGGCAATGAATATTGGAAGGATCATGGTGCACCGTGTCGTTCTGCGAGTCTGCTTGGCCGCCTGCTTCGCGCTAGCGGCCGGTGCCGCCTGGGCCGAGCCCACCGTGAACCTCTGGCCCGGCACGGCGCCGGGTTCCGAGGGCTGGTCCCAGAAAGAACAAGTGGTACCGAACACGCCCATCGGCACCGTGGTCCTCGACGTGGTGACGCCCACCCTCGAGCTCTTCCTCCCCGAGAAATCGAAAGCGACGGGCGTGGGTGTCATCGTGGCACCGGGTGGCTTCTGCGTGGCGCTGGCCCTCAGCGCCGAAGGCACAGATGTGGCCCGCCGGCTACAAGACCATGGCATCGCGGCGTTCGTGCTGAAGTACCGGCTCCAGGAGAAGCAGGGCGAGGGCATCCCCAAGGACCTGGACATGGATAAGGCCTGCCGATACGGCATCGCTGATGGCATCCAGGCGGTGAAGTTCGTGCGCCAGCATGCGGAGGAATGGGGCGTGGCCCCGGGCAAACTCGGCTTCATGGGCTTCTCCGCCGGCGGCATGGTGGCGAGCGGCGTGCTCCTGCAACCGGACGCGGAGGCCCGTCCCGATTTCGCGGCGCTGCTCTATGGCGCGCCCTTCGGCGTCATGCCCGCCATCCCGCCGAAGCTGCCTCCCCTCTTCATGGCCTGGGCCCAGGACGATGGCCTCGCCGGCCCCACCGTAGCCGGCTTCTATCAGAAGCTCGTGGAGGCGGGGGACAAGCCCGAGGCCCACATCTACAGCCACGGCGGCCACGGCTTCGCCCTGAAGCAGCAGGGCACCACCAGCGACCACTGGCTGGAAGAGTTCTATTTCTGGCTACAGGCGCAAGGCTTCATCCCGTCGAAGAACTGAGACGGTTGAGAACGCCAGCCGCCCAGGCGACGGGCCGCCCATAAAAAAGGGGCGGCTTGCGCCGCCCCTCCGGAACACCCTGGTCCCTGTCATTTTCTGTCGTGATCGCCATCGCTCCGGTGATCATGGTCGAAGTCGAACATGCTCATCAGGTCGTCGATAGCCGGGCTGTTGAGCGGCACCCAGGGGTTGTGCTCGTCCGCCACCGGGTTCGGCAGGTTGTCGCGGCTGAGACGGGAGATGGTGCCGATCCTCCAGTTGGCCTCCACGAACTTGTCGAAGGAGACATGGTCGGCGTAGTCGTGCACCACGCCCACGCCCTGGGAGTAGGGTGAGACCACGATCAGCGGGATGCGGGTGCCGTCGCCGAAGAAGTCGATCGGCTGCACGTACCCCGAGTCGTAGTACCCGCCACCCTCATCCATGGTGATCATGATGGCCGTGTCCTGCCACAGAGAGGGGTTGGCCTGCACCATCTCGATGATCTTGCGGCTGAAACCCTCCAGCAGGTCCAGCTTGGACGAGGCCGGGTGGCCGTCCAGGATGCCGTCCGGCTTCACGATGGA
>DASYZF010000333.1:0-3341 GCA_035946515.1 Gammaproteobacteria bacterium
TAGCCCGCGTCCACATACAGGATCTCACCCGTGACGCCGGCGGCGAGATCCGAACACAGGAAGGCGGCGGCGTTGCCCACGTCCTCGGTGCTCACGTTGCGACGCAGCGGGGTCTGGGTCTCCACGTGCTTCAGGATCTCGCGGAAGCCGCTGATGCCGGCCGCCGCCAGGGTCTTGATGGGGCCGGCGGAGATGGCGTTCACGCGGGTGCCCTCGGGCCCCAGTGAGAAGGCCAGGAAGCGTACATTGGCCTCCAGGCTTGCCTTGGCGAGGCCCATGACGTTGTAGCTCGGCAGAGCGCGCACCGCACCGAGATAGCTTAAGGTCAGGATGGAGCCCTGGCGGCCCTGCATCATGGGGCGCGCCGCCTTGGCGAGGGCCGCCAGGCTGTAGGAGCTGATGTCGTGGGCGATGCGGAAACCCTCGCGGGTCACCACGTCGGCATACCTGCCTTCCAGCTGGTCGCGGGGCGCGAAACCCACGGAGTGCACCAGTACGTCGAGATGGGCCCAATGTCTCTTCAGGTCGGCGAAGGCCGTGTCGATCTCCGCATCGCTGGCCACGTCCATGGGGTAGACGCGGTCGGAGCCGAACTCCTTGGCCATTTCGATCACCCGGTCCTTGAGGCGTTCCCCCTGGTAGGTGAAGGCCAGTTCCGCCCCCTCGCGGTGGAACGCGGCGGCGATGCCGTGGGCGATGGAACGTTCACTGGCGAGACCCACGATGAGTGCACGCTTGCCGGCGAGGAAACCCATAGATGCTCCTGATCGAGTGTGGATGCGTTCAGCTGCTGGAGGCCTGGTCGTCGTCACCGTCGCTCACCAGCTTGCGGCCGCGCCAGATGACCAGACGGTCGCCCTTGTGCAGCACGTGGTTCTGGCCGAGCTTGTTCCAGTGCCGGATGGCGGTGACGGTCACGTGGTAATGCTTGGCGATAGCCCATAGGGACTCGCCATCGCGCACCTTGTGCACGATGCGCCCGCCGGGCAGATGCATGTCGCTCATGCCGGCCACCCGGGCCTCGGCGTGCAGGGTGGCGTCGGCGAGGGTCTGTCGGGCTACGGGCACGAGCAGCATCTGGTTCACGTGCAGCAGGTTGCTGTGCAGGCCGTTGAGCTCGCGCAGCACCGGCACGGTGGCGTGGTATTCCTTGGCGATGCCGCCGATGGTGTCACCCTTCTTCACCTTGTGGCTGGCCCACTGCACCCGGTCATGGGGCGGCAGGGAAACAAGGGCCTGCTGGAAGTCGCCCTGCACGGTGAGCGGCACGAACAGGGTGTAGGGGCCGTCCGGGTCCGTGGCCCAGCGGTTGTAGCCGGGGTTGAGCAGGTACATCTGCTCGGTGCTCATGCCGGCAAGCTTGGCGGCGGTGGCGAGGTCGATCTGCCCACCGGTGTCCACCTGCACGAGGTAGGGGGAGTTGGGGATGGTGGAGAGGTCCACGCCCATGTGCTTGGGGTCGGCCACCAGCTTGCAGATGGCGAGCAGCCGCGGCACGTAGGCGCGGGTCTCGGCCGGCAGGTCCAGGTGCCAGAAGTCCGTCGGCTCGCCATGGCGCGCGTTCACGTTGATGGCGTGCTGCACGGTGCCGGGGCCGGAGTTGTAGGCGGCGAGCGCCAGCAGCCAGTCGCCGTTGAACTCCTCGTGCAGGGTCTGCAGGTAGTCCAGGGCGGCACGGGTGGAGGCGGCTACGTCGCGGCGGCCGTCGTACCACCAGTTCTGCTTGAGCTCGTACATGTGGCCGGTGCCGGGCACGAACTGCCACAGGCCCGCGGCGCGGCCGTAGGAATAGGCGAAGGGGTCGAAGGCGCTCTCCACCACCGGCAAGAGCGCGATGTCGAGCGGCATCTTGCGGGTCTCGACCTGCTGCACGATGTAATAGAGGTAGGGACGGGCCCGGCCCGCCACCCGGTTCAGGTACTCGCCGTGGGCGGCGAACCAGTCGAGTTCGCCCTGGACGCGGCCGTCGCCCTGGTCGGCGGGGAGGGTGAAGTGCTGGCCCAGGTACTGCCACAGGTCGTCGTACTGCGGCTCGGCCGCCGACATCTCGAGATCGCTCCACTGGACGTCGGCCGCGTTGTCGCTGGAATCCAGGTCGGGGATCGGAGTGGCGGCATCGGTCATGGCCGGATTGGAAGTGCCGGCCGCGGGCGCCATGGACGTGGCGGCGGCGGGCGCGGCGGTGACGGGGGCCCCGGCCTTCACCGGATGACCGGCACAGCCCCAGAGCAGCAGGCTCGCGGCCGCAGTGCAGGCGATGGCATATCTCGAACGTCGCATCATCCGGTCTCGCTTCAGCTAAACCCATCTTTCCAGGCGCGGATCACCGCAAAGACTTCCACCGCATCCGCGGGGACATGTCCCGCCTTGTGTCCCGCCGCGGCCACCACCCCCGCTTCACGGCAGCGGAGGAAGGGGTTCACGCGGCGCTCCCGGCCGAGCCGTCCCGGCAGGGTGGGTTCGCCCCGGGCACGCTTGGCGGCACATTCCTGCAGGTACTCCGCCACATCCCGGTTATCCGGTTCCACCGCCGCCGCGAACTTGAGGTTGGCGACGGTGTACTCATGTCCGCAGCACACCAGGCTGTCGTCCGGCAGGGCGGCGAGCTTGGCAAGGGAGCCGCTCATCTGCTGAGCGGTCCCCTCGAAGAGCCGGCCGCAGCCGGCGCTGAAGAGGGTATCCCCGCAGAGGATTATACCGTGCCCGTAATAGGCGATATGGCCGGCGGTGTGGCCCGGGATGTCCAGCACCCCGAAGCGGGCCGGGAGCGTGGGCAGCGCCACCTCCATGCCTTCCTGCAGGGGCCGGTCCACGGCCTCGATGGCCTCGGCGGCGGGCCCGTAGACCGGGCAGCCGTGCTCTTCCGCCAGGGCCGCGGCCCCGCCCATGTGGTCGGTGTGATGATGGGTGACGAGCACCGCCGCGAGCCTCCAGCCGCGTTCCTGCAACGCGCGGCGCACCGGCGCGGCGTCGCCCGGGTCCACCACCGCGGCTGTGCCCGCCTCGCCGGCCAGGAGCCAGATGTAGTTGTCGTCGAACGCAGGCACCGGGACGAGGGTGAATTCCATGGGAGCATCCTAGCGGAGGGCGGGTGTGCGACCAACCGCAGTACCCAGGCTCCCGTAGAATACGGCCCATGAGCGACGTATCCGCCGTACAGCAGGGCAGGGACGCCTGGTGGCAGACCAAGACCGGCGCCTACCTGTTGAAGCAGGAGCGCGCCGTGCTCAAGGAGATCCTGCCCACGGTGTTCGGCTATTACCTGGTGCAGTCCGGCTGCTGGGGTCCGCCCGGCGCCCTCATGGAAGCGAGCCCGATCCGCACCCGGCTCATCGTCGGTG
>DASYZF010000334.1:0-14181 GCA_035946515.1 Gammaproteobacteria bacterium
GAACTGGACATCGACGTGCCCCAGGGGCGCATCAAGGCCAACGTCAGCGTGGGCGACATCCGCGCCAAGAGCGGCAGCGGCCGTTACGGCCGGCTGCGGGTCGCGAGCAACATCGGCGACGCCATACTCACCATCAACGGCGAGCGCCCGGGCTACCACGGACGCTCGGGCCTGGGCAACGAAGTCTCGGTGGACGGCAAGGGTCCGGATGACATGGATCTCAGCGTGAACGTGGGCGAGGCCACGCTGCGCGTCGGCGCGGCCACAGACACCAAGAAGGGCGACGGCAAATGAAGACCAAGACCCGCGTCATATGGGTATCGCTGGCGATCGCAGTGGTGCTGGGCGCCGCCATCACCTGGCGCGCGGCGACCGAGCCGCAGCCGCAACCCGCGCTCACGGGCGCGACGCCGGTCGGCAGCATGACGATCGAGAAAGACGGCCTGTCGGTCCTCGAGGCGGAGCTCGCCACGGCCGGGGTCACGCACTTCAAGGTGCTGGGCGGCCCCGGCGAGATGGAGATTTCGCCTTCCGATGACGGTGCGGTGCACGTCAGCCTGGAGCTGCGGCAGCAACAACACAGCCTGCTATGGCTGTTCCATTGGCTGAGCAGGGATACCACCCGTGACCTGATGGCCGCGACCCTGCGGCAGGCGCGGGACGTCGACACCCTCACGGTGGCTTTGGTCTATCCTTCAGGTGAGGGCCGCAGCGACATCCAGGAACGCTGGAGTGTGCGCGTACCGGCACGGCTGGCGCTGGACGCCGACCTATATGCCGGGCAGCTCAAGATCGACGGCATGGAGGGCGGCATCCGGGCCCATCTCAAGGCCGGCGAGCTCGAGATTCGCAGCCCGGCCGGCGGCATCCACGCGGCGGTGGATTACGGCCGCCTGAAGGTCGACTCCGACAGCGCCCAGCCCGGCACCCTCAGCGTGAACAGCGATCACGGGCTTGCGGTGCTGAGCCTCGACGGCAAGTACTACGGCCCACCCGAGGACCACGGCTTCATGGGTAACGTACACCTGATCGGCAACGACGTGACCGAGCACCGCTCCGGCAAGGACGACATGGACTTGAGCGTGTACGCCGGCGCCGTGTCGCTGCAGGTCGGCGCCCTGAAGGACGACGAGAAGACCTACCGGGAGCTGTTCACAGACTGAGCGCTGCCGCGGCGCTCAATCCCGGAAGTTCACGAACTGCAGGGGCTGCTCCAGCTTGGACTGGCGGAGCAGTGCGATGCAGCCCTGCAGGTCGTCCCGCTTCTTGCCCGAGACCCGCACTTCCTCGCCCTGGATGGCCGCCTGCACCTTGAGGCCGCTCTCCTTGATGAGCTTCACCAGCTTCTTGGCCAGCTCCTTGTCGATGCCCTGCTTCACCTTCACCTGCTGCTTGGCCTTGTCGCCGCTGATGGCTTCGACCTTCTGGGGGTCGAAGCTCGAGACGTCGATGCCGCGCTTGGCGGCCTTGGCGTAGAGAATGTCGGCCACCTGCTTCAGCTGGAACTCGCTGTCGGCGTAGAGGGTCAGCAGGTTCTCGACCCGGTCGATGTTGGCCGAAGAACCCTTGAAGTCGTAGCGCTGGGAGATCTCCCGGTTAGCCTGGTCGACGGCGTTGGTGAGCTCGGCGGTATCCACCTTGGAGACGGCGTCGAAGGAAGGCATGGGGCCCCTTTGCTGGTCAGCTTCTCTTCCAGGAAGGCGCCATTATATGGCCCCGGCGCCGCGCCAGGAGCAGGAAGCCGACGGTCGCCGTTAGGCACAGCAGCACCGCCACCAGCGAGGTCTCGGTGCCGAACCGGCCGCCGCTCAGCCAGTCGGGCCCCTGGAGTTCCCCCAAGAGCAGGCCGTGGCTCTTGGCGCCGGAGACGTTGGCACCGAACACGCCGCCTTCGGTGAAGTTCCAGGCGCAGTGCAGGCCGATGCAGATCCACAACTGGCGGGCGTAGACGTAGGCCGCGGCCAGCAGCAGGCCGGCCTCGAGGGCGATGCCGGCGACGCTGATCCAGCTGGCCCCGGGGTTCATGGCGTGCAGCAGGCCGAAGATCGCCGCCGAGATCGCCAGCGCGATCCAGGTGCCGAGGCCTTCCTCCATGATGCGGAACAATACGCCGCGCACCGCGATCTCCTCCAAGAGCGCCGCCCCCAGGGCATTGATGAACACCACCCACACCGCGTGTTCCGGGTTGATGCCATCCACCCGGTAGGCGCCGCTGAGCCAGAGGATGCCGACGGTGGCGCAGTAGAGCGCGAGGCCTACGGCGAAACCCTGGAGCAACTGCGGCAGCATCGTGCCGCTAGGGAACTCCACGAGCTTGCGCCGCTCCAGGAGCCGCACGTAGGCGAGGTAGATGCCCCAAGCGAGGAGCCCGGACAGGAGATGCGCGGCGGCGAAGGCGAGGCCGTGCAGGTGGGCGGCGCTGGCGCCCGCCAAGACCGGGAAAGCGACGAGCGCGATGGCGCCGAAGGCGATGAGGATGCGGGTGAGGGGGAACTGCAGCACCGCCCACAACTTCCCCGGACGCCGTTCCACGCGCACGACATTCATGCCTGTCTCCCGTCGATGATTCCCCACTTACCTCTAAGACCGCGGCCCGCGTTCAGAGTTTCACTTTGACGGCCTGTGCCGCGCGCACGGCTTTTCCCCGTGCCGCCTCGATGGAGCCGGCGCGGGCGAGGGTCACGCCCATGCGCCGGTGTCCGTGGATCTCCGGCTTGCCGAACAGGCGCAATTGGGTATCCGGCTCCATGAGTGCCCCTTCCACACCCATGAACAGCGGTCCCTGGGAGTCGCCGTGGGGCAGGATCACCGCCGACGCAGAGGGGCCGAGCTGGCGGATCGCCGGGATGGGGAGGCCCAAGATGGCGCGCACGTGCAGCGCGAACTCCGAGAGGTCCTGGGAGATGAGGGTGACGAGCCCCGTGTCGTGGGGCCGGGGCGAGACCTCGCTGAACCAGACGGTGTCGCCCTTCACGAAGAACTCCATGCCGAAGATGCCGCGCCCGCCCAGGTCGTCGGAGACGAGCTTCGCGATGCGCTCGGCCTCGGCCAGCGCCTTCGGGCTCATGGGCTGGGGCTGCCAGGATTCCCGGTAGTCGCCGTCCTCCTGGCGGTGGCCGATGGGGGCGCAGAAGCTCGTGCCGCCGGCGTGGCGCACCGTGAGCAGGGTGATCTCGTAATCGAAGTCGATGAAGCCTTCCACGATCATCCGGCCCTTGCCGGTGCGGCCGCCCTCCTGGCCGTAATGCCAGGCGGCTTCGATCTCGGATTCTTTGCGGATGAGGCTCTGGCCCTTGCCGGAGGAGCTCATCACCGGCTTCACCACGCAGGGGATGCCGATGTCATGGATGGCGGCCTTGAAGCCCTCATAATCGTCCGCGAAGAGGTAGCGGGAGGTCTTCACTTGGAGCGCTTCGGAGGCGAGGCGGCGGATGCCCTCCCGGTCCATGGTGAGGCGCGCGGTGCGCGCCGTGGGGATCACGGTCCAGCCTTCCTTCTCCAGCTCGAGCAGGGTGGGCGTGGCGATGGCCTCGATCTCCGGCACGATGTAGTGGGGCTTCTCCCGCTCCACCAGGCGGCGGATCTCGGCGCCATCCAGCATGTTGATCACGTGGCTGCGGTGCGCCACCTGCATGGCCGGGGCGTCCGCATAGCGGTCGACCGCGATCACCTCGACGCCGAAGCGCTGGGCCTCGATGGTCACTTCCTTGCCGAGTTCCCCCGAGCCCAGGAGGATGAGGCGGGTGGCGTTGGTCGTGAGCGGCGTGCCGATGTCGACGGTCATGCTTTCAGTTCCCTATTCCAGATGTTGTGGCAATTTCGGCAACGGTTCCAACTACGCTGAGCCGGGTAGGTTATGCCGAAGAAAAGAAACAGGATCACGAGCGATATCCGGTCACGCACAGAGAACTTGGGTGTCAGGCTTAGCGAAGTGCAACGCGGGCAAGGTCCGTTGTCGAACACCGGCTCATAGTCCTCAAGCACGTCGGCATATTTGCCAGCCTTCACCGCTGCCAGGATCTGCAGGGCCGAGTCAATCGATCCGGCCGGCACCTGTATCTTCACTCCGCCGAGTGCCAAAGAGATGGGCCAGTTCATCCAGGCGTGATTCTCGTGGATCACGAATGCAAGGACATCTTCTGCATTCAGCCTGCCACGCACGATATGCGCTTCCCAGGGGTCGCGGAAGCTTGCGACCGTGACGAGAGGGTTGGGGCCGCTCATTCATCTGCCCCTCAGCAGGCGTTCTTCCGCATCCTGCAGCTTCTCGGGGGTGCCCCAGAGCACCATCACGTCCCCTTCCTTCAGCACCGTCACCGCGGGCGGCTGGCGGCCCACCACGCCCTCGCGCCGCAGCGCGGTGACCACCACGCCGAGCGTGCGCAGGTCGATCTCGGCCAGTGAGCGGTTCACGGCGTGGGCGCCCTCGCTCAGGGTGAGGGTGTGCAGCTGCTCGCGGAAGGCGTGGGAGTCGTCCAGGGGCAGGGCGTCCTGGCCGCGGAACACGCTGCGCAGCAGGCTGTAGCGGTGCGAGCGCACTTCCTGGATCTTGCGCAGGATCCGGGTCATGGGGACGTGCAGCACGTGCAGGAGGTGGGAGGCCAGCATCAGGCTGGACTCCAGGGTCTCGGGGATGATCTCGGTGGCGCCGGCCTCCTGCAGCTTCTCCAGCTCCGAGTCGTCGCGGGTGCGCACCAGGATGGGGATGTCGGGGCGCAGCTTCTTCACGTGCTCGATGATCTTGAGCGCGGTGGAGACCTTGAAGTAGCTGATCACCACCACCCGCGCGCGCTCGACGCCGGCCGCGCGCAGCACGTCGCGGTTGGTGCCGTCGCCGTAGTAGACGGGGTCGCCGGCCTCGCGGGCGTGGCGCACGCGCACCGGGTCGAGGTCGAGCGCTACGAACTCGAAGCCTTCCGGCTCCAGGAAGCGCGCCACGTTCTGCCCGACGCGGCCATAGCCGATGATCACCACATGGTCCTCGAGGTGCAGCTGGTGGCGGCCGATGTCGTGCTGCAGGAGGTCGTGGTCCTCCACCTCGCTCTCGGGGAAGAGGCGCGCCGCGAGCCGGCGGTTGTAGCGGATGAGGAGAGGGCCTGCGAGCATGCTCACCACGATCACGGCGAGGCCGAACTCGGCGAGCGGCGCGCGGATCACGTGCTGGGCCAATCCCAGCGAGAGCAGCGCGAAGCCGAACTCGCCGCCCTGGGCCAGCACCAGGCCGGTGCGCAGCGCCGCGTTGTTGTCGGAACCGAGTTGGCGCGTGAGGAAGGCGATGAGCGCGGTCTTGAAGATGAGCAGGCCCGTCACCGCGATGATGAGCAGCACCCAATGACGCGCCACCACCGCCGGGTTGAGCAGCATGCCCACGGTGATGAAGAAGAGGCCGAGCAGCACGTCGCGGAAGGGACGGATGTCCGCCTCTACCTGGTGCCGGTACTCGGTCTCCGCCAGCATCATGCCGGCGAGGAAGCCGCCCAGGGCGAGCGACAGACCCAAGGCCGCGGTGCCGAAGGCGGAGGCCATGGTCACGAGCAGGGCCGTGAGCGTGAAGAGCTCCGCGGAGCGGGCGCTGGCGATCTGGTGCAGCAGGGGTCTCAGCAGCCAGCGGCCCGCCGCCAGGATCACCACCACCGCCAAGAGCCCCTTGCTGAAGGCCCGGAGCAGTTCGCCGGCGAGCGCCGTGTCGAGACCGTGGTTGAGGGCCGGGATCAGGATCAGGAAGGGGATGACGGCGAGGTCCTGGAACAGCAGCACCGCCAGCGCCATGCGGCCGTGCTGCAGATTCATCTCCGCTTGCTCCGTGAGCTGCTTGGCGGCGATGGCGGTGGAGGACATGGCGAAGGCGCCGCCCAGCACCAGGGCCACCGGCAGGCTCGCGCCCATGGTGCGGGCCATGAGTGCCGAACCCAGGGTGGTGAGCAGCACCTGCAGGCCGCCTAGGAGGAATACCACCCGGCGCATGACGATGAGCCGCGGTAGGGAGAACTCGAGTCCCAAGGTGAAGAGCAGGAACACCACGCCGAACTCGGCGAGCGAGCTCGTGGCGGCGTTCTGCTGGATGAAGCCGAGACCGTGGGGCCCTACCAGGAAGCCGGTGGCGAGGTAGGCGAGCACCGCGGGCAGGTGCAGGCGGCGCAGCGCCGCCACCACGAACACCGCCACGGCGAGCAGGATGAGGATGGAACGGAGGGTGGCGTATTCCATTGTCCCCTACCAGCCCCCAATAAAATCAATAATTTACATCTTAGCATCGACTCGCCGATATAGGTCCAGGACCACACAATCCCGTGGTTTCGGCGGCCTATACCGAACTAAACGCCGGCGTTTGAATCCATCAGTGTAGCCCCCTATGCTGCCCCTCCGGCCTGTCCACTAGGAGCGTCCCATGTCGATACGTCCCCTGGTCCTCGCCTTCAGCGCCGCGGCGGTGTTCGCCCTCTGCGCACCGGCTTTCTCCGCCGGCCAGGACGATTCGCCCAGCGAGTTCCCGCCCGATCCCTTCCCGTCCACCTATCAACCGCTGCCCTCGGTGCCGACGCTGATCCAGCATGTCACCCTCTACACCGGCACTGGTGAGGAGGCCGACGACGGCGACGTGCTGCTCAAGGACGGCAAGGTGGCGGCGGTGGGCAAGGGCCTCAAGGCCGACCCGGGCGTGCTCGTCATCGACGGCACCGGCAAGTTCGTGACCCCGGGCATCATCGACGTGCACTCGCATCTCGGCGTCTACCCCTCGCCGGCGGTGGATGCGCTCTCCGACGGCAACGAGCTCACCAACCCCAACACCGCCAACGTCCGCGCCGAGAACTCGGTGTGGCCCCAGGACCCGGGCTTCAACACCGCCCGCGCCGGCGGCGTGACCACCCTCGAGATCCTGCCGGGCTCCGGCAACCTGTTCGGCGGCCGCTCGGTGGTGCTGAAGAATGTGCCCTCGGTGACCACCGAGGGCATGAAGTTCCCGGACGCGCCCTATGGCCTCAAGATGGCCTGCGGCGAGAACCCCAAGCGCGTATACGGCAGCAAGGGGCAGTTCCCCTCGACGCTGATGGGCGACGTGGCCGGTTACCGCCAGGCCTGGGCCGAAGCCCAGTCCTATGACGCCCAGTGGAAGGCCTGGGAGAAGACCAGGACCGGCACGCCGCCGGCGCGGGACCTCAAGCTCGAGACGCTCGCCGAGGTGCTGAACGGCCGGGTGCGGGTGCAGATGCACTGCTACCGCGCCAACGAGATGGCGACCATGCTGGACGTGGCCAAGGAGTTCCACTACCACATCGCCGCCTTCCACCACGCGGTGGAGGCCTACAAGATCCCGAAACTGCTCGCGGCTAACGGCACCTGCGCCGTGATGTGGGCCGACTGGTGGGGCTTCAAGATGGAAGCCTGGGACGGTATTCGCGAGAACCTCCCCATGGTGGATGCGGGCGGTGCCTGCGCCACCATCCACTCCGACGACCAGAACGGCATCCAGCGCCTGAACCAGGAGACCGCCAAGGCCTGGGCGGCGGGCAACCGCGTCGGGCTCAACATCAGCGAAGCCCGTGCCATCGAGTGGATGACCCTGAACCCCGCCAAGGTGCTCGGCATCGACGCCAAAACCGGCTCGCTGGAACCCGGCAAGATGGCGGACGTGGTGCTCTGGACCGGCAACCCCTTCAGCGTCTACTCCAAGGCGGAGAAGGTGTTCATCGACGGCGCGGTGGTATATGACCGCGACGATCCCAAGCTGCAGCCCAGATCCGACTTCGAACTGGGCAAACTCGGCCAGGCGGCCGGAGGTGCGCTGTGAACCGTAACTATCTATATATAGCGCTGGCCCTCGCCGGCTTGAGCGCCGTTCCCGCCCGGGCCGACACCTACGCCATCACCGGCGGCACTGTCTACACCCTCGGTGCGGCAGGCAAGCTGGAGCATGCCACGGTCATCGTGCGCGACGGGAAGATCGCCGCCGTGGGCGCCGACGTCGCCATCCCCGCGGATGCCAAGCGCATCGACGCCACCGGCAAGCTGGTGACCCCCGGCATCATCGATCCCGAGAGCGCGTTCGGCCTGGACGAGGTGGACGCAGTCAGCCAGACCCAGGACGGCACGCTCACCAGCACCCGCTACACCGCGGCCTTCGATCCCACCGCGGGCATCAACCCGCGCTCCATGGTGATCCCGGTGAACCGCATCGAGGGCGTGACCCGCGCCGTGGTCGCCCCCGGCAGCGACAGCAGCGTACTGCAGGGCCGCGGCAGCGTCATCAGTCTCGACGGTGTGCAGGGCTACGTGCTCAAGGATCCAGTGGCGCTGTTCGTGACGCTCGGCGAAGCGGGGCAGAAGCTCGCCGGCGGCGCCCGTGGCGGCGCGCTCGAGAGCCTGCGCGAGGCCTTCGAGGACGCGAAGGACTACGGCGTCAACCGTGCCGCCTACGACAAGGCCGGCCGGCGCGCCTACGCGCTCTCCCGTCCCGACCTCGAGGCGCTGCAGCCGGTGCTCAAGGGCGAGCTGCCGGTGGTGGTGCAGGTGGACCGGGCCAGCGACATCGAGGCCGCGCTGGCGCTGGGCGCCGAGTTCAGGCTCAAGCTCATCGTCAGCGGCGGGGCCGAGGCCTGGATGGTGGTGGACGAGCTCGCCAAGGCGAAGGTCCCGGTGATCCTCAATCCTGCCCGCGACCTGCCGGAGGCCTTCGAGTCCCTGGGCGCGAGCTTCGAGGACGCGGCGCGGTTGCAGAAGGCGGGCGTGCTCATCGCCTTCGAGACCGGTGACAGCCACAAGTCCTGGAACGTGCGCCAGTTCGGCGGCATCGCCGTGGCCAACGGCCTGCCCTGGATCGAGGCGGTGAAGGCCATGAGCCTGAACCCGGCGCGCATCTACGGTCTCGACAAGAACGTGGGCAGCCTGGAAGCGGGCAAGGACGCGGACCTGGTGGTGTGGAGCGGCGACCCGCTGGAGCTCACGACCTTCGCCGACGCCGTGTTCATCCGCGGCAAGCTCGTGCCCATGGTGAGCCGGCAGACCGAGTTGCGCGATCGTTATCTGCCGTATCTCAAAGCCGACGCACCGGCGCTGCCTCCTGCCTATCAGCGCGACTGATGTGACAGAACGTCTCCCGCGGCGGGTAAACCCCGCCGCGGGAGCGGCGCTATACTCGATGCCCGGTCCGTAGACGCCGCGACGTTTTAGGGCCCCCGTGCATCCCATCTCCTGATGCACCCACTCCGAGGAAACCCATGCGCCGCCTGCTCAGACTGCTAGCCGCCCTGTTCGCCGTATCGCTGCTGCTCGGCAACTCCAACTGCAGCAAGAACAACGCCTCCGATGCGCCCCAGTTCGTCACCACCCTGCAGGTGGAGAACTCCAGCGGCGCAGTCTCGGGCGGATTCTCCCAGGGCGAGACCATGAACCTGGTGCTCACTATCCGCAGCCGCAGTTCCAGCAGCCAGACCCTCTTCTTCAATAGCAGCGAGTTCGCCAACTTCGCCGTGGTCCAGGCGGGCACCGCCGACGTGGTGTGGAGCTGCGACGGGGACGTCACCGGCATCACGACCGCCACCTGCACCAACCCGGGCGGCCTCACCACCCCCAGCACCGGTTCCAGCAGCAGCGGCAGCTTCGTGCAGATCGGCTTCACCGCCTTCCAGAGCCGGACCATCACCTTCACCTGGACCGGCCTCAACAACAACGGCGACCAGCTCGCCAAGGGCGACTACGAGGTGCTGGGCGGCTTCACCGTCTACAACACCACCGGCCCCGGCAACGCCGCCGACAACGGCAACTCCATGGCCGAGGGCCAGCCCACCGCGAGCCAGATGTTCCCGACGGTGTACCGCTCCATCCTGCTGCCGTTCACCATCCAGTGACCGGCAGCGCGGGCCAGCCATGAAACACCGGCGCATCATCAGCCTGCTGTTGCTGGCCCTGCTGTGCACCTGGGGCTTGAGGCTCGAGGCCACCTACCTGGCCGTCAACCATTGCGACCGGGACACCGGCGGCGTCAGCCTGCCGACGGGGTTCTGTGCCACGGTGTTCGCGGACCATCTCGGCGTGGCGCGGCATATGGCCGTGGACGCGGACGGCGACGTGTACGTGGCGCTGCAGCAGCCGGTGGACGGCCACGGCATCGCGGCGCTCGAGGACAGCCATGGCAGCGGTCACGCAGACGTGGTCCGTGGTTTCGGCGACGCTGGCGGCAGCGGCACCGCCGTGGGCGGCGGTTACCTGTATTTCGCGAGTGACACGGCGGTGTTCCGTTACCCATTGAAGCCGGGCGAACTCTTGCCCACGGGTCCCGCCGAGACCGTCGTGGATGGATTTCCCGCGCAGGATGAGCACGCCGCCAAGACCATCGCACTCGACGGCGCCGGGCATCTCTACGTGAACGTAGGTGCGCCCTCCAACGCCTGCCAGCAGGACGACCGTGTCCCGGGTTCGCCCGGCATCAAGCCCTGCCCCCTGCTCGCGGAACACGGCGGCATCTGGCGCTTCGATGCGGACCGCACCAGACAGAAGTTCCCCCAGGACGGGATGCGCTACGCCACCGGCATCCGCAATGCGGTGGCGATCACCTGGAACCAGCAAGCCGGCGCGCTCTATGCGCTGCAGATGGGCCGCGACCAGCTCTCCGACAACTGGCCCAAGCTCTACACCGACGCCCAGAACGCGGAACTCCCCGCCGAGGAATTCCTGCGGGTGCGCCAGGGCGACGACTATGGCTGGCCCTATTGCTACTACGACGGTGTGCAGAAGAAGAAACTGCTGGCGCCGGAATACGGCGGCGACGGCAAGACCGTGGGCGGCTGCGACAAGTACGCCCAGCCCATCGCCGACTATCCCGGGCACTGGGCGCCGGAATCGGTGCTGTTCTACACGGGCAAGCTGTTCCCGGCCCATTACCAGGGTGGGGCCTTCATCTCCTTCCATGGGTCCTGGAACCGGGCGCCGCTGCCCCAGGCGGGCTACAAGGTGATCTTCCAGCCCTTCAAGGACGGATTGCCTGCCGGCCCCTATGAAGTCTTCGCCGACGGTTTTGCGGGCAGCGAGGATCTGCGCAACCGCGGCGATGCCCGCTTCCGGCCCATGGGCCTCACCCAGGGTCCGGATGGCGCGCTCTATATAGGTGACACCCAGCAAGGCCGCATCTGGCGCGTCGTCGCCACGACCCACTGAAGCGCCGCATGCCCTCCGGTATCATGGGCGCCTCACGACGTGGGGGGGCCATGCTGCCCGGTCTCTTGATCCTGTTCCTGGCGGTGGCCCTGGGCGGCGCCGGTCTCGCGGCGCTGGAAGCGCGCGGCCGGGCCCTGCCGTTGCGGGTGAGCGTGCTGCACGGGGTGTTCGCCTTGCTGGGCATCGTGTTGCTCGCGAGACAGGACATCGCCGATCCCCATAACCACCTCGCCAACGGCGCGGTGCTGGTGTTCATGCTCGCCGCCGCCGGCGGGCTCCTGCTGTTCGCCTTCCGCGCCACGCGCCAGAAGCTGCCGCTCGCCGTGGTGGCCCTGCACGCCGCCTTCGCCCTCACGGCCATCCTGTTGCTCGGTTTCGGTTGCTTGAAAGGTTGAGCACGTGATCGCTTCCACGCCTGCCGCCGATAAGCTCTCCACGGTGAGACTGCATGCCCGGGCGGCGGCGCTGGATCTCGCCGGGCTCGCCCTGGTGTGCCTCGAAGCGCTCTTCTGGGTGCCCGCCGAGGCGGCGGATAGGCGCGTGCTGCTGCTCGCCGTCGCGGTGGTGCCTGTCGCCCTGGTTGTGTTCGCGGCGATGCCGCGCCGTTCGGGTTTCCTGCCGGAACGGGAAGTGGCGCGCCGTTCACTCATGGTCTACGCGAGCCTCGGGGTGCCGCTGCTCGTCACTCTGCTCACCTTGCTGCTCGTGGGGGTGAACCGGAGCTTCGACAGCTTCGCCGGGTTTGCGCTGCTGCTGGCGGCGGACGGCGGCCGCAACCTTTGGGAGAGCCTCAGCTTGCATTTCGGGAGACGCCGCTGAGCCCTGGATTCCCGCTGTCATACGGGCCGCGACGGGTCTACCGGTGCGGGACGCCGGGCAAACCGGGTGTGAGATTTGGGAATTTCGGTTACCCTTGTAAAGTCTGGTTATGGAAAACCTGTTCCGACACACCGAGGCCACTTAAGGGGAACCCGGCGTCAAATCACCATAGGGAAGCGATTCCGCCCATGCTGGGGCATGACGGGCAGAGTGGATAGGCAAGCGATGCTGGCGCTCATAAAGAACAAGACGGCTTGGGGATTGGCGCTGATCGTCGCCCTGTCGCTGTTCGCCCTGTTGCAGCGCGGCATGGGCATGGAAGCCACCGGCTACCACGTGGGTGAAGCGCTCGCACCCTACCGCGCCGCCGACCCGCAGGTGGCGGTGGTGGGTATCGGCGCGGCCGACCTGCGCAAGTACGGCCCCTGGCCCTGGCCCCGCAGCTACCTCGCCAAGCTCGTGGACGACCTCAGCAGCGACAAGGTGGAGGTGGTGGCGCTGGGGCTCGACTTCTCGGCACCCCAGAACAGCCAAGCCCTCGATTACCTGAGCCAGATCAAGGCGCTCGCCGCCGACCCGGACGAAAACCTGCAAGCCCTGAACGCCAAGATCGACGAAGCCCATGGCGCCCTGGATACGGATTCGATATTGACGGCGACCATCCTGCGCTCCGGGCATGTGCTGCTCGCCGCGCCCGGCGATGCCGCCGGCACCGAGGTGGCTCCCAGCAGCGATGCCAGCCCGTCCTTCGCCCTGCAGATCGATGCTTCCACCGCGCCCACGGTAGAACTGAAAGCCCCCTTGCCTCTCTACGCCCACGCCGCCCGCGGCGTGGGGTACCTGAGCGAAGGGCAGGGGATGCGGGAGTTGCCGCTGCTGGTGCAGTCGGACGGCCACAC
This sequence comes from Gammaproteobacteria bacterium, assembly GCA_035946515.1. Lineage (GTDB taxonomy): Bacteria > Pseudomonadota > Gammaproteobacteria > Natronospirales > REEB76 > DASUBN01. The sequence continues at coordinate 12,870 of DASYZF010000334.1, forward strand.
CATCGCGTCCCTGGCGCTGCTCACCGCGGCGGCGCAGGAAGGCGCGGATACGAACACCATCGGCACGCGCGCGCTCGGCGGCGTGACCCTGGGTTCCGGCACCATCGCCACCGACCGCCACCTGCAGGTGCTGCTGCGCGGCGGAGCGGAAGCTACCAGCGTCCCGCAGTACAGTTTCGACGACGTCATCAGCGGCACCGTGCAGCCGGAGCGGCTCGCCGGCAAGGCGGTGCTGGTGGGGCTCACCGACAGCTCGGCACCCGCGGTGTTGCGCGAGGCGCGCCTCGTCTCCGGCATCCTCGCTTCCGACCTCGTGTCCACGCCGTTCTGGGCCTGGGCGGTGCGCGCCCTGCTGACGCTGTCGGTGGGCCTGTATCTCATGTATCTAATGCCGCGTCTCAGCACCATGATCGGCATCGCGGTCAGCGCGTTCCTCGCGGTGGTGCTGCTCAACTGCGAATACGTGCCGCTCCTCTCCCAGTCCCTGTGGCTGCCGCTCATCCTGCCGGTGGTGGTGCTGGTATTGGGCCACCTGGTGCTCTGGACGCTGCATTACCTGCGCGAACGCAGCGGCGTGTCGCGCACGGCCATGTCGGAAGTGAACCGGGAATACGGCCTGGCACTGCAGGCCCTGAGCCGCTTCGACCAGGCGCTGGCGCGCTTCCGCCAATGCCGGCCCTCGCCGCAACTCGCCGAGAACCTGATGTTACTCGGCCAGGAGCACGAGCGCGGCCGCCGCTACAGCCAGGCGCTGGAGGTCTACTACTTCCTGCAGCAGGTCTCGCCGGACCATCCGGGCCTTGCCGAGCGCCTCGAGCACCTGCGCCAACTGGAGAGCACCCCGACGCTCACCCGTGGCACCGCCGCCGGCACCCTATCGCGCGCGCTCGCCAGCGGCGGATTGCAGAAGCCCATGCTCGGCCGTTACGAGCTGGTGCAGGAGCTGGGCCGCGGCGCCATGGGCGTGGTGTACCTCGGCAAGGACGCGAAGATCGGCCGGCAGGTGGCCATCAAGACCATGGCCCTGGCGGACGAGTTCCAGGGCGCGACCCTCAAGGACGCCCACGACCGCTTCTTTCGCGAGGCCGAGACCGCGGGCCGGCTCAACCACCCGAACATCGTCACCATCTACGACGTGGGCGAAGACCAGGGCCTGGCCTACATCGCCATGGACTTCCTGCCGGGCGACTCACTGCAGAAATACACCGAGTCGGGCGCGCTCTTGCCCATGAACGAAGCGGCCGCCATCATCACCAAGATCGCAGAGGCGCTGGAATACGCACACAAGCACCACGTGGTGCACCGCGACATC
>DASYZF010000335.1:0-6702 GCA_035946515.1 Gammaproteobacteria bacterium
GCTCGTGGCGGCGTTGACGTGCGTGGCACGCCAGTGGTGCATCAACTTGTGGACCTCACGGGTCGGGATCACGCCGTGGCGGTAGGGATGCCCGTGAGCGGGCGAGTACGGATTGAACGACATGCCGTCGGCCAGCGCGGCGCCGGCCGTGAGGCCGAGCAGCGTTCCGGCCAGGGCCGCTTTCGATAAAAGACTCTTCATAAAACCCCCAAGCTAGGTGTAGCGTTCGGAAGAGACTCCGCTTGGAGGTGCGCCCCTTTGAGCACACAAAGCCCCCGTACGGCCACCCGCTTTCGAGGAAGCGATGCAGCACGCATGCGAAGCCATGGCTTTGTGATCGGTGAAATCCGGTCGAGACTGTATCCTTCCCTAGCCGGACGACTCCCCGTGTTTCCCCAAGGGGAGTCACCAATCACAGCGCTTGAATATAGACGAGTGTTGCGGGATTGTTAGGCGATTTTTACAGAATCGACACCGATTTAAATTCGGTGAAAAGCCGCGTCGTCGCATGAATCTGCGGCGGCAGATTCTGCGTATAAGGCATTACATAAATAAATGAAAGGAGATTAAGTGTGCGGTGCTTGATCGAGAGCGGTTTCGCCCTGGGAAAGCTGTTGCAGGGATGCGACGCATGAGCCTGAGAGAGAACCGCCTCACCCGCCTCATCACGGGACTCCTGAGCCAGGGCATCACCCCGCACAAGGTGGCTCTCACCCTGGCGTTGGGAGTGGTGCTGGGCGTGAACCCCCTCATCGGCACCAGCACCACATTGTGCGTGGTGGCGGCGCTCTGGCTTGGACTCAATCTGCCCCTCATCCAGCTCATCAACTACCTGGCCTACCCGCTGCAGATCCTGCTGCTCATCCCCTTCGTGCAGGCGGGCCAGTGGCTGTTCCGAGAACCCCCTTTGCCCTTCAGCGCCACGGACATCAAGACGATGCTGGCGGCGGGCTTATGGAAAGCGATCCAGACCCTCTGGTCCTATGCCCTGCACGGCATGGTGGCCTGGCTGTTCCTGGGGGCGCTCATGGGGCTCGCCATCTACGGCTGTTCGCTGCCGATCCTCAAGCGGCTCGCGCGCCAGCGCTGAGACTCACTTCACCGGCAGGCCGGGGAACTGCTTGGTGAAGTCTTCCGGCGAGGCACCGCGGGTCATGCGGTAGACGCCCTCGCGCACGAAGCGCCGCAGCACCACGTCCACGAGCGTCGTCTGGTTGGGTTTGATGAAGGCGGCGAGGTGCTTCGGGTCGGCGGCAAGGGTCGCCGGCTGGTAGAGCACGAAGCCTTCCTGGGGATAGGGGATGACATGCAGACCCAGGCTCGCGCAGGGGGCGAGGGCCTCCCGCAGGGTCTTGCCCTTATATAGGACCGCCGGCGCACCGGCCATGCGGGCGTGGTTGATGGAATAGGTGATGCTGCCTGGGTCCAGGTGGTTGCGCTGCCGGTCGATGAAGAATCCCGGCGGGATGTGGTTGGGGTTGTTGCCCTGGCCCGCGGTCAGGATCAGGTCGTAGTCCTTGATGGGCTTGCCCTGATCGTCGCGCACCCGGAACTGCAGCATGCAGCAGGGATCTCGGAGCACCTGGTGCTCGAAGGCGGAGTAGGCGCTGCGGTCTTCCACCTGCTCACGGGCCTGGGTCTCGGCGGTGAGGGCGCGAAAGGCGTCGAAGGCCTTGGCGTAGCCCGCCATGTCCGAGACCGCGAGGCAGCGCAGGATGGCTTCGACGGTGGGATGCGCCGCGTCCTTGGCCGGCACGCTGCGCATTATGCCCATGCGCACGTCGGAATGGCACAGGCCCGGCAAGAGCGCGAAGGGCACCGCCGGGGAGAGCCGGGGCGCCGAAGCCGCGAGCAGCGGCGCGCTGAAACCGGACTTCGATTTCTTGTCCGACACCGGAGCCTGCTGCTCCAACACCACATGAGTGAAGTTGAGGTTGGCGGCGGCGGAGCGCACCACGCCATCCGAGCCCATCTCGGCGCTGTAGCTGTTCACGAAGTCGTAGAGCTTGGGATCGTGGGATTGCCCGGCCAGCACGAAGGGGAGGACCCCGGCGGGGCCGATGAGGGAGGCGCCCTGATCCAGCCACTGCAGGTTGAGGGCGGTGCTCTCCCGGCTGCCGAGTTCGAGCCAGTCCAGCACGCCGGTGCCCACCTCCACGCCGTCGAACCAGGAGCGCAGCCGCGAGAGCTTGGCGAGCCCGAGCTGTACCAGGGCCGAACCGAAGTTGGCAGGCGCCAGCATCACAAGGTGGCTCAGGGGTGTGTCGGCGCGGCCTTTGGCCAGGTAGTTCTGCTGCAGCCAGGCCCGGATCACCGGGCCGCCGGTGGAGTGGGTGATGCAGGCGAAGCGCTGGCCGCGGGAGAGAGCGGCACCGAACTCGTGCTCCAGTGCCGCCTGGAAGGCCCGGGCGATGTCCTGGATGGTGACTTCGTTGTGGAAACTTATGTATTCGGAGAGCCATATCTGGCGTAGGTCCAGATCGAGCTCGGGATGGCGCCGCGCCTCGCGCTTCAGGCGCTCCGGCAGACCGCCGTAGCTGTCGGTGTTGCGCACGCTCCAGCCGTGCACCAGGATCACGATGCGTTTCTGGCGGGCCATGCGCTCCTCGGATCGGTCAGGTCACAGGCTTGAAAGCATGCGTCCAGGACATATTAAATGAAGCAGGGCGCCGCGTCCTGCGGCCGCGCTATGATGACGGGGTCGGGGTCTCAAACCATCCAGGGAAGTACGTCATGAGCATGCAATATCTCTTCCGCCGCAGCCTGGGCTTCGCGGCCCTCACCGCCCTGATGCTGGCTCTGGCCGGCTGCGGCGTGAACAACATCCCTACCCAGTACCAGGCGGTACAGGGTTCCTGGGCCCAGGTGCAGAACGAATACCAGCGCCGCGCCGACCTCGTGCCCAATCTGGTCTCCACGGTGAAGGGCTATGCCACCCACGAGGAGAAGGTGCTCACCGAGGTCACCGATGCCCGCGCCAAGGTCACCCAGACCCAGGCGCCGGCCAATATCCTCACCAATCCGCAGGCCTTCAAGGCCTTCGAGCAGAACCAGGCGACCCTCTCCGGCGCCCTCTCGCGGCTCATGGTGGTGACCGAGAACTATCCCAACCTCAAGGCCGACCAGAACTTCCTCACCCTGCAGTCGCAGCTCGAGGGCACCGAGAACCGCATCGCCGTGGCGCGGCGCGACTACATCCTGGCGGTGCAGCAGTACAACACCGAGCTCACCACCATCCCGGGCCGCTGGTACCGCTCCATGTTCTACGGTGACAAGCAGCCGCTGCAGAACTTCTCGGCGGACCAGACGGCCCAATCGGCACCGAAGGTCCAGTTCTAAGACATGAAGCTGCGCCGCCTCTTCGCCGCCATCCTCGGTGCGGCGCTGCTGGCTCTCGCCGGCGGTGCCTGGGCTGACGACGCCGGCATCCCGCCTTTCCCGGCCCTCACCGGGCCGGTGGTGGACGGCGCGAACCTGCTCTCCGCCGACGCCCAGTACACCATCACCCAGAAGCTCGTCGCCTACGACCGCGGCAGCGGCAACCAGGTGGTGGTGGTCACGGTGCCGACGCTCGACGGTTACCCCATCGAGCAATGGGGCTACCAGCTCGGCCGCCACTGGGGCATCGGCGAGAAGGGCAAGAACACCGGTGCCATCCTGATCGTGGACTCGGGCGAGAAAAAGCTGCGCATCGAGGTGGGCTATGGCCTCGAAGGCACACTCACGGATGCCCAGAGCGACAACATCATCCGTAACGTGATCGTCCCGCCGTTCAAACAGGGCGATTACGCCGGTGGCATCGGTGCCGGCGTGGATGCGATCCTCGCGGTGCTGGGCGGCGACAGCGAGGACACGCCACAGCAGGTCCATCGTGACCATTCCTCCACGCTCTTCCTCATGCTGTTCCTGGGCTTCATGCTCGTGCGCGTGCTCATGGCCGGTTTCTATCCCGGCCGGCGCAGCGGCCTGTGGGGCCTCATCGGCCTCTGGGGCCTGAGCGGAGGCTGGGGCGGGGGTTACCGGGGTGGTGGCTTCGGTGGCGGAGGGTTCGGCGGAGGCGGCGGGTTTTCGGGTGGAGGCGGTTCATTCGGTGGCGGCGGCGCCTCGGGGGGCTGGTGATGATCAGGTTCTCCGACAAAGACCGGCAGAAGATCACGGCGGCCATCCAGGGCGCCGAGCGCAACACCAGCGGCGAGTTCGTGGCGGTGGTGGCCCGTGCCAGCGACCATTACATCGCGGCGGCGCTCATCTGGGCCGCGGGCCTCGCGCTCCTGGTGCCGGGGGTTCTCCTGCTCTCCCCCCTGCACCTCAGGTTCATCCATATCTACGAGTTGCAGCTCCTGATCTTCGTGGGCCTGGTGTGCCTGTTCGAGTTCGTGCCCGGACTGCATCTCGCGCTCGTCCCCAAGGCGGTGAAGCACCAGCGGGCGAGCCGGCTCGCCCACGCGGTGTTCTACGAGCAGGGCGTGCATCTCACCCGGCACCATTCAGGCGTGCTGTTCTTCGTCTCCCTGGCGGAGCGTTACGTGGAAGTGGTGGCGGACAAGAGCATCCACGAGAAGCTTGGCGAGGAGCATTGGCGGCTCCTGGTGGACAACTTCCTGAGCCACGTGCGGCGCGACGAGATCACGGAAGGTTTCGTGGCCGCCGTCACCGCTTGCGGCGCGGCCATGGCCGAGCATTATCCCGCCGGTCCCGACGACTCGGACGAGCTCTCCGACGGCCTGATCGAGATCTGAGCGCAAGGCGCTCTCAGTCGTTCTTGTTGGTGTGCGGCACGCGGTTGGTCGTGTCCTGCTCGATGTCCTTCACGAAGTGCTGGATGAAGTTGCGCATGGCCACCGGTGCGTAATCCAGCGCCGTCTGGCCGCCGGCGGAGCGGGCGTCGGCCTTGGCGCCGGCGGCGAGCAGCATGGCGGCGAGGTCGCGGTTGCGGGGGTTCCAGGCCATGGTCACCTGCATCAGCGGCGTGCGGTGGGTGCCTGGGATGGCGAGGTTCGGGTCCCAGCCGGCGTCCAAGAGGTTCTTCACGCGCCGCAGGCTCTCCTCGCTGTGGTCGCCCACGAGGTCATAGAGCAGCTGCTCCTTGGAGCCGAAGGGGATCCAGAGGGGGATGGCGCGGCGCATCGCCGTGCGGCAGGCGAAGGCGCTGTCCAGGATGGCGAGACCCACCGCCCGGGCGTGGGGCCCGTTGAGCAGGATCTCCAGCTCCACCTTGGTCTCGGGCTTGTCGTGGGCGCAGGCGTCGAGCGCACGCGCGGCGATCTTGGCCGCGTTGCGCCGGCGCATGCTCTCTGCGTCATGGCTTTCCATGGGGGCCCGGTATCCGCCGACTTGGGCTCAGTATAAACACTAAGCTGGTGACGGCGAGGCGGGGGGTGTTACAAATTAAACAGCAGGATTACTGGACCGGCGCAGATGCACCGTGGCGCCGTTTAGATGCGGCCCGAGTTCTCCAGCATGTCGAGTCCCTTGTGCAGGTCGATACCGAGGTTCTTCTCGTCCGTGAAAAACTGCACCGTGTCCTTGTCGAGCTTGGCGCGAGCCTGGATCACGAGCGCTTCCCAATGCTTGGGGCTCTGGCCGTCCTTACCCATCCACAGCACCGCCTTTAGTTCCGCCAGCTGGTCCTGGTTGAGGCGCACCAGCACGCCCACTACCTTGTCGAGCTCGCCTTTCTCGGCGTAACCGATGAGTTCGCGGAGCAGTTGGGGTTTCAGGGCCTTCATGGGGGCCTCGCTTTGGCGGGCTGGGATAAAGGGGGTATTAAGACTAGCGCAAAAACCCGTTCAAAGCCCATCCAGCTCTGCCGGCGGGGTGGTGGCCTTCTTGTAGCCCTTGGGGCGGATGGCCACGGTGTTCTTGATGAGGGTACAGAGGCTGCCGTCCTTGAGGTAGTAACCGTACTCGAAGGTGGGGGTGGCCCGGCCCTTCTCCTTGAGCTCGGCGGCGATGGCCGCTTCCTGCTCCGGTCGCATCTGGAAGCGCAGTTCCAGGTCGGTGCTGCCGCCCTTCTGGAAATCCACGGTCATGGCCCGGGTCCAGACCGAGTAGCCGGGGAAGACCCGCGAGCAGGCGATGGCCGCCACCGGATCCGCGAGTGAGGCCTGGTAGCCGCCGAACATCACCCCGCCCGGGTTGCGGGAGACGCCGTTGAGCGGCAGCAGTATGCGCACCCGCCGCCAGTGGTCGCCGATCTCCAGCACCTTAACCCGCATCATGAAGAAAGGCGGATAGAGCTCCAGGCGCCGGGCTTCCGGCAGGAACTTCAGGTTGGCAATGAACCGGAGCAGGCCCATACTCTATATTACGTTACGGCAGGGCGGAGCGGGCGATGCGCACCATCCAGAGCTGGCTCGACGAGTATGGCGAGAGCCACCGCAACCCGGTCAACAAGAAGATCCACTGGGTCTGCGTGCCGCTCATCATGCTGAGCGTACTCGGTATGCTCTGGTTCACCCCACGCCCCGGCTTCTTCGCCGCCCTGAGCCCCTATCTCAACTGGGCGACGCTCTTGATCCTGGCTTCCCTCGTCTATTACGCGCTGCTCTCGCCGCGCCTCGCCGCCGGCATGCTCATCGTGAGCACCCTCATGTGTCTGGTGCTCGAGGGCCTCGCACACCTGCCCTGGCCATTGCTCTGGACCTCCATCGCCATCTTCGCGGGTGCCTGGGTGGGGCAGTTCATCGGCCACAAGATCGA
>DASYZF010000336.1:0-22197 GCA_035946515.1 Gammaproteobacteria bacterium
CACTCGATGCGCGACACGGCGATGGCCACGTCCGGCTCGGTGTAGAAGCTCACCAGGGACTCGCTCGGCAGCAGCGTGGAACAGCGCGCCTCGAACAGCGACCAGTCCTCCGCCGCGCGGCGCTGCACCCCGATGTCCGGATGGGTGAGACGCGCGTGGTAGGCGCGCACCAGGTCGCCCCGCTCCGCGGGCGGGATGGGCGCCACGAAATCCGTGAAGTGGTCCGGGAACACGTTGGCGATGCCGCCGCGGTAGAACCAGTCGAGCTCCGGCTGGGTGCCGAGGAAGATACCGCGCAACACCAGCGCCCGCACCCGCGCGGGATGGGTCTCGGCGTAGAGCAGGGAGAGGGTCGAGCCCCAGGAACCGCCGAAGACCAGCCAGCGGTCGATGTGGAGCAGCTCGCGGATGCGCTCCATGTCGGCCACGAGATCCTGGCTGGTGTTGCGGCCCAGCTCCGCGTGGGGCCGGGAGCGGCCGCAGCCCCGCTGATCGAAGAGCACGATGCGGTAGCGGGCCGGGTCGAAAAAGCGCCGGTTGTCCGGGGTGCAGCCCCCGCCGGGGCCGCCATGCACGAACACCGCCGGCAGCCCCCTGGGGTTGCCGCATTCCTCCACGTAGAGCTCATGGGGGGCATCCACCGCCAGGTGGTGCACCGCATAAGGCTCCAAGGGGGGGTAGTAGTCGGCCATCTGGGGCTCTCCGTGCGGGTCCCGGGAAGTGTAGGGATAGTCCTACATGAGCTGTCGACTTTCGCCGGCTTCGGCCCTATCCCGTCAGGGCCAGAGTAACACCTGCCCGAACTGCCATGGAACGGCAGGACAGGATGTATCAGGACCGGGGCCGGGTAGGAAGCACGGACGCATTGGCCCTTATTTTTGGTGCGAGTAGCACCAATCACCTCCAGCCAAGAAGGCTCTCCCCGGCGGTTACCCCTTACCGCCGGGGCTTTTTTTATGGCCTCCGCAAATGTCCGCCGCCGGACTTTTGCGGACTCGTCGCGTCCGCGATCTGATGCCCGTTTATTCCCCTCCCATCCCTTTGTGCTTTAATGGCAGCAAGGCCCTCACCGGCAGACGCGGGAGACTTCCGTGCTCAGCTTCGCCGCCCTGGCCCGACTGGCCGAGACCTGCGTGCCGCTCCTCAAGGACGGCCTCGGCAGGTTACGTCACCCAACACCGCCACTGCCCCGCGAGGATCCGTCCGAGATGGACGAGTTCGTCACCGTCGCCACCTACGACCGGGTCACCGATGCCCACATCGCGCTCGGCCGGCTGCTGGCGGAAGGCATCGAGGCCCAGCTCTTCGACGACAACATGGTGCAGATGGATTGGCTCTATTCCATCGCGCTCGGCGGCATCAAGCTGCGGGTGGCGCGAAGCGACGCGAAAGCGGCGCGCGCGGCGCTGGAGACGGATTACTCGGCGGTGCTGGACGAGGCGGAACGGGACGGCACCAACGACTGAGCGTTCAGAGCTCGAACATCAGGTCGTCTTCTTCCTTCGAAGGCTCATAGCCGCGCTGGCTGTAATGGCGGAGGATCGCCGGCAGCACCTCCTCCGCCGTATCCACCACCTGCATGAGCTGCATATCCGCGGCGTCGATGTGCCCTTCGTTCACCATGCGCCGCTGCATCCATTCGAGCAGTCCGCCCCAGAAACCCCGGTCCACCAGTACCACGGGCACACGGCGGGTCTTGCCGGTCTGGATCAGGGTGAGCACCTCGGCCATCTCGTCCAGGGTGCCGAAGCCGCCCGGCAGCACCACGTAGGCGCAGGCGTAGCGCACGAACATCACCTTGCGGGCGAAGAAATGCCGGAAGCTCAGGGAGATGTCCTGATAGGCGTTGCTGCGCTGCTCGCGGGGCAGCTGGATGTTGAGCCCCACACTGTCCGACTTGCCGTCGAAGGCGCCGCGGTTGGCCGCCTCCATGATACCGGGGCCGCCGCCGCTTACCACCGCGAAGCCCGCATCCGATAGCGAGCGCGCGATGCGCTCCGCCAGCCGGTAGCGCGGGTCCTCGCGACGGGTGCGGGCCGAACCGAATATGCTCACGGAGGGACCGAGGCCGTCCATATGCTCGAAGCCGGCGTGGAACTCTGCCATGTAGCGCTGGAGGCGATCCGCCTCACGCTGCCGTCTGCTGCCGTCGTCCATATCAGGTCACCTTGATCTTAAAGTTCAGAGCGCCGCCAGGTTGGCATAGGCCACCACCAGCCACTTGGATCCCGCCGACTTGAAGTTCACCTGTACCCGGGCGTGGGGACCGTCGCCCTCGTAATCGAGCACCACGCCCTCGCCGAAAGTGGGGTGGCTCACCCGTTGCCCGAGGCTGAAGCCCGCCGGCGCCTCGCGCGCGATGCGCGCCGTGGCAGTGACGTAGGGTCGGCTCACCTGCACCCGCGGGCGGATCTCTTCCACCAGCTCCGCCGGCAGTTCCTTGAGGAAGCGCGAGGGTACGCCGTAGTTGTCCATGCCGTGCAGGCGGCGCTGCTCAGCATAGCTCAGGAACAGTTCCTTCATGGCCCGGGTCATGCCCACGTAGCAGAGGCGCCGCTCCTCCTCGAGACCTTCCAGGTCATCGGCGGAACGTTCGTGGGGGAAGAGCCCATCCTCCATGCCGCAGATGAACACCAGCGGGAACTCCAGGCCCTTGGCGGAATGCAGGGTCATGAGCTGCACGCAATCCTCCCAGGCCTCTGCCTGGCCCTCGCCCGCCTCCAGGGCCGCGTGGGCCAGGAAGGAGGAGAGCGCCGTCATGCCTTCCGCCTCTTCCGGGACGAAACTGCGGGCGGCGCTCACGAGTTCCTCCAGGTTCTCCACCCGTGCCTCGCCACGTTCGCCCTTCTCCGCCTTGTAGAAATCCACCAGCCCGGATAGCTGGATGGCATGATCCACCTGTTCGTAGAGCTGCAGTCCGCGCACGCCGAGGTCAATGTCGTGGATGAGCTTGGCGAACTTCTCCAGGGCGCCGGTGACCCGAGCGGGCTGCGCCTTGTCCTCCAGCAGCGCCTGCAGTGCACGCCACAAGGAAGAGGAATCCTGCTTGGCACGTTCCCTCAGGAGCTCCACGCTGCGGGCGCCGATGCCCCGGGCCGGCACGTTGATGACCCGCTCGAAGGAGCTGTCGTCGTCCCGGTTGTCGATGAGCTTCAGGTAAGCGAGTCCGTCCTTGATCTCCTGGCGCTCGAAGAAGCGTTGGCCGCCGTACACCCGGTAGGGGATGCCCTCCAGCATCAGCCGCTCCTCGAACACCCGCGACTGGGCGTTGGAGCGGTACAGCACCGCGATCTCCTTGCGCGCACCGCCCGTCTCCTGCCAGTGCTTGATGCGTTCCAGGATGAACTGGGCTTCGTCCTGCTCGTTATAGGCAGCGTAGACATGGATGGGCGCGCCGTCGCTGCCGTCGGTCCACAGGTTCTTGCCGAGGCGCGAGCTGTTGTGGGAGATGAGCGCGTTGGCGGCCTTGAGGATATTGCCGGTGGAGCGGTAATTCTGCTCCAGGCGGATGACGCGGGTGTCCGGGAAATCCTTCTCGAAGCGCAGGATGTTCTCGATCTTGGCGCCGCGCCAGCCGTAGATGGATTGGTCGTCGTCGCCCACCACGAAAGGCACGCCGGTCTCGCCGGCCAGCACGCGCACCGAGGCGTATTGGATCGCGTTGGTGTCCTGGAACTCGTCCACCAGGATGTGGCGGAAGCGGCGGCGGTAATGGGCCAGGAGCTCCGGGTTCTTGAGCCAGAGCTCGTGGCTGCGCAGGAGCAGCTCGGCGAAGTCCACGAGCCCGCCCCGCTCACAGGCCTCCTCGTAGGCGCGGTAGACCTTGAGCAGCGTCTGCTGGAAGGGATCGTCGCCGTCGGGGATATTCCTGGAACGCAGGCCGTCGTCCTTGCGCGAGTTGATGTACCACTGGGCCTGACGCGGCGGGTAACGGGACTCGTCGAGCTCCAGGGCCTTGAGCACCCGGCGGATGAGCCGGTATTGGTCCTCGGAATCCAGTATCTGGAAGGCCTGGGGCAGGCCAACCTCGCGCCAGTGCTGGCGCAAGAGCCGATGGGCGATGGAATGGAAGGTGCCGATCCACATGCCGCCGGCGGTGCCGCCCATGAGCTTCTCCACCCGGGCACGCATCTCCCCCGCCGCCTTGTTGGTGAAGGTCACGGCCAGGATGCCGAAGGGCGAGACCTGCTCCACCTGCAGGAGCCAGGCGATACGGTGCACCAACACCCGGGTCTTGCCGCTGCCGGCGCCGGCCAGCACCAAGGTGGGTTTGGCCTCGGCGCTCACCGCCTCCCTCTGCGGGGGATTCAACTTGTCGAGGATGGCGGTGACGTCCATGCACGTATTGTAACGAGTGGGGAACCTTGGGGCGGCTTCGGCACTCGAATGATCCGTCCGCTGGAGGAGAACACCATGCGTCATATCCTGCTCGCCCTCGCCCCGATCTCTTTCCTGCTCTTGAGCCCGCTCGCCACGGCCGCCACCGGCGACGAAAAACAACTGCTTGACTTGGAGCAGCGCTGGCTCGTGGCGGGGGAACGACGCGACATACCGGCGCTGCGGGAGATCCTAGGCGATGACTTCGTGGACGTGAGCTACCAGGGCAAGCTGCGGAGCAAGGCAGACCACCTGGCCGCCACACTGGCACCCAGCAAATCCCGCCAGACCCTGGAAGAACTCCAGGTGCGGCTCTACGGCGATACCGGCATCGTCAACGGCCTCGACCATGTGGTGACCGCAGACGGCTCGGCCGCCTACGAGATCCGCTTCACCGACATGTTCGTGAAGCGCAAAGGCCGCTGGCAGGCGGTCTCGGCCCAGGAGACTCTGGAAAAGAATCCCTGAACCGCTCCCGCTATACTAGTCGCGGGAACATAAGGGGATGCCATGCCGGGGTTCGTAACCTTCATCCTGTGGCTGATACTGTTCGTGCTGTGCTGGCCGCTGGCGCTGCTGGCCCTGCTCCTCTATCCCTTCTTCTGGCTCCTGATGCTGCCCTTCCGCCTCATCGGCATCACGGTGGATGCGGTGTTCGAGTTGCTGAAAGCCATCCTCTTCCTGCCGGCGCGCCTCCTGGGCGCACGGCCCGGCCGCTGAACGGAGCCCCTGCATGACCGAAGCCGTGAAATTGGACGTCCCCACCCGGGCGCTGCATCTCGGTGTCGCGTTCTTCGGCACCTGGGCCTGGTGGATAGGCGAGGACGCAGGCGATTACCACAAGCCGCTGCACCCCAACTACACGCTGCACGAATGCGTGGGCCTAACTTTCGGCGCGGTGCTGGCCCTGCGCCTGCTCTACGGCTTCTTCGGCCCCAAGAGCCAGCGCTTCAGCGCCTGGGTGCCCTACACCCGCGAGCGCTTCGCCCGGGTGAAGGAAGACCTGCGCGCGCTACTGCGCTTCAAGATGCCGGAGCCGGCGATCCACCGCGGTCTCAACGCGGCGGTGCAGAGCGCGGGGCTGCTGCTCTTCACTTGGCAGGCGATCTGCGGCACCGTACTCAGCCTCTACATCGTCCCGGGCACGCGGGCGGTGGGCTGGTTGCACGCCCTCAAGGAATTGCACCAGACCGCTTCGGTATGGATCCCGACCTACCTCGCGCTGCACATCGGCGCCACCGTGCTCCACGCGCTGACCGGCCGCCAGATATGGAAAAAGATGGTCTTCATGGAATGACCCGGGCCTATACTGGAGGCATGACGCTCCGGTCCCTCTGCATCGCCCTCCTGGCTGCCGCCGCGACTGCCGCGCAAGGAGGGGATATGGCCGGTTTCACGCTCACTTCCCCCGCTTTCAAAGATCATGGCGGCATCCCCGCCCGCTACACCCACGATGGCAGCGACCTCTCGCCTCCCCTGGCATGGACCGGCGCGCCGACCGGCACCAAGAGTTTCGCGCTCATCGAAGATGACCCGGATGCGCCGGACCCGGCGGCGCCCCAGGCCACCTGGGTGCATTGGGTGGCGTACGACATCCCCGCGAGCGTGCACATGCTCGCGGAAGGCGCGGCTACGCACATGCCCGGCGGCACCCGCGAGGGACTGAACGATTGGGAGCACACGGGTTATGGCGGCCCCGCGCCGCCCGTCGGGCGGCATCGCTACTTCCACAAGCTCTATGCGCTCGATGTGGTGCTGCCCGACTTGAGACGCCCCGACAAGGCCGGCCTCGAAGCCGCCATGCAGGGTCACGTGCTCGCCGAGGCGCAGCTCGTAGGCACTTACGAGAAGCAGCCTTGAAAGACGGACCGCTCCCTAGCCCCAAGCCGGATAGCGGCATCGCCGCCATCCTGGCCGAGCTCGGCATCCCCGCCGATTACGGCGCGCACCGCAAGCTCGCGCCCTGCGAGGAAGCTTCCGAACTCGTCTCCATCGGAGCCGACGTGCTTGGCCGGGAGCAGAAGCTCGCGCCCCTGGCGGCAGCGGCCTGGGGCCGGATGCGTGACGCGGCGGAACAGGACGGCATCACGCTGCTCGTGGTCTCGGGTTTCCGCAGTGTGGATTACCAGCGCGCCCTCATCCAGAGGAAGCTCGAGAAGGGCAGGCGCATCGAGGACATCCTCAAGATCAACGCCGCCCCCGGATACAGCGAGCACCATACCGGCCGGGCGCTCGACATCACGGCGCCGGATTGCCCGCCCCTGGAACAGGGCTTCGAGACCACCCGCGCCTTTGATTGGCTGCAGAAACACGCTGGCGACCATGGGTTCCACCTCTCTTATCCCCGCGATAATCCGCACGGCATCACTTACGAACCCTGGCACTGGGCTTACACAGGTTGACCCGCCGGGAACTCCTGGCGTCAACACCGGGTCAGAACCCCATACCTTCCTTTGCTAGACTCAGTCATGCGCAAACCCTATCTCCTCATCGCCGCCGCCTGCGCGCTCCTGCTCGCAGCCTGCGGCCGCAGCCCCCAGGTGGATCCCGTGGCTTATCAGAAGGACATCGACAGTTGGCGCGCCGGGCGCATGAAGAGCGTCGCCGGCCCGGACGGCTGGACCACGCTCGTGGGCCTCTACTGGTTCAAGGAAGGCGCCAACCGCTTCGGCAGCGGCACCGACAACGACCTCGTGCTCGCGAGCCCCAGGGTCCCGGCCGAGGTGGGCGTCTTCACTCTCGCTGGCGGCAAGGTGAGCTTCACCGCCGCCAAGGGCGCGGACGTGCAAAGCGGCGGCAAGCCGGTCACGAGCGCGAAGCTCGGCACCGATGCGGACCCGGACACCACCGTGCTCACCCATGGCAGCCTCACCTTCTATACCATCCAGCGCGGCCCGCGCTACGGCCTGCGCGTGAAGGACAGCGAAGCGGACGCACGGGTTCACTTCAAGGGCTTCGACTATTACCCGGTGGACCAGAAGTGGCGCTTCGAGGCGCGCTTCGCGCCCTACCGGCCCATGAAGAAGATCCCCATCATCAACATCCTCGGCATGGAAGAGGACATGGATTCGCCCGGAGCCCTGGTGTTCGACGTGGGCGGCCAGGAATACCGGCTCGACACGGTGCTGGAGGACGGCGAGACGGATTACTTCGTGATGTTCGGCGACCAGACCAACGGCAAGCGGACCTACGGCGCCGGCCGATTCCTGTACGTGAAGCCGCCCGTGGACGGCAGCACGGTGCTCGACTTCAACAAGGCCTACAGCCCGCCCTGCGCCTTCAGCCACTACGCCACCTGCCCCCTGCCGCCGTCCCAGAACCGGCTGCCCTTCGCGGTGGAGGCAGGCGAGCTCAAGTACAGCGGCTCGGATCACTGACGGACCGTCTGCGCGGATGATGGAGATCACCCAGGCCACCGGCTGGCATGCGGCGCTGGCGGGCGCGCTCTTGGGCCTGAGTCTGGCTGCGCCGCCGGGACCCGTCACGGCCATCATGGCCACGGCCTCCCTCAAGGGGCGGGTGCGGGAATCGCTTCTGACCGCGGCGGGCGCCATCTGCGGCGATCTCAGCTGGCTCTCTCTCGCCATCCTCGGCGCCGTGACCGTGCTCGACCGCCATCCCCGGGCGGTGGGGGGCTTGGGTCTCGCGGGTGCGGCCCTGCTCTTGTGGATGGCCTGGGGCACCTTCAGGGCGGCCCAGGCCGGTGTATATGAGAATCCCACCCCGGGCTCCTGGAAACTCGGCTATCTCACGGTGCTCACGAGCCCTTTCTCCATGGCCTGGTGGCTGGCCAATGGGACCCTGCTATATACCTCCTGGGGGTTACCCGGCATCGCCGGGATGTTCATGGCCCTGATCACCTTCTGCCTGGCCTTCACCTATGGTTTCCGCTGGCTAGGTACCCGGGCGGCCTCAGCGGCGGTAGGTGTGGCCTATGGCAGCGTCCTGGTGCTGACGGGTTTCGCTCTCTACGTGGGTTGGCAAGGCCTGAAGCTCCTGGGGATGGGCTGAATCGGCCTCGACAGCCCACGGGCGCTGTGGCTCAATACCTCCGAGCCAATACATAAAGCAATCCGCCGCGCCGTGCTGAGCCGGCGTGATGGAGCCCCTTCCGACAAGGCTCTCATGCCATGAACATCACCATCCCTCCCGGCTACAAAGGCCTGGTCGCCCTCGACAAGGAAGCCCACAAGGGCAAGGGTATCGTCAGCCGCGGCCACCACCGCTTCGCTGCCGGCTTGAACGGCATCTACGTGGTGGCCGCCGAGTTCGTGCAGGCCGCCCGCCACTATCCCCTGGTCTTCGCCCAGGATCTGAACACCGGCGGCTTCCTGCCGCTCGCCATCACCGGCTTGAACCAGGACCAGAACCTGTTCATCGGCGAGGACGGCGAGTGGGAGAAGGACACCTATATCCCCGCCTATGTGCGGCGTTGGCCCTTCTTCAGCGTGCGTGTCACGGGCGAGGAAACCAAGAACGGCAACATCCTGATCTGCGTGGACGAGAGCGGCCTCGAAGCCTCGAGTCAGCCGGTGTTCGATGCCGAGGGCAAGACCAGCACGGACTTCGCGTCCATACAGACCCTGATCTCGGAGATGGAAGGCGCGCGTCCTGCAACCGAACATCTTTGCCAGAGCGCCAAGGAACTCGGCCTGCTGGAACCCTTCGAGGCCCATGCCTTCCCCAAGGATGGTCAGGAGATGCGCCTGCGCGGCATGTTCCGCGTCAACGAGGACAAGCTCAACGAGCTGCAGGGCAAGGATCTGAAGCGGCTCATGAAGCACGGCGAGCTGTCGCGGATCTACGCGCACCTCATGTCGCTCGACAACTTCAAGTTCCTGATGGACCGGGCCGCCGCGCGCCAGAAGGCCGGGCGGCTCGCCTCCTGATCATCGCAAACCATAATAGAGAGAACGTAGCAATGGGCGTAGAGATTAAGTTGACCGACAGGGAACTGCCGGTATCCCCCGTGTTCGTGGATTTCCTCGCGCACATCGTGGACAACCGCCCCTTCGAGGGCGCGGGTTGGCACGACCAACTCTCCGAGGAGCTCTCCAACGACCACGTGCGAGTGATGGAGAAGGCCCAGGAGAACGCCCAGCGCATCATGGCGAGCGAGGCCGGCCAACGACACGTGGCCCGCGCCTACCAGCTGTTCCTGGCGCTGCTCACCGGTGACTTCGAGCAGATCCGCGACATCCAGTTCAAGTTCCACTTCATCAACATCATCGGCGTGCCGCGCAACGGCGGCTCCTACCTCACCATGGAGGCTTATCGCGCACTGGGCTTCGACGTGGACAAGGTGCCGAACGTGATCGCCCACGACGGCTTCCCCGAAGCCGGTCCGTTCCGCTTCCAGAAGGGTGCCAACAGCTGGATCGCCAGCCTGCAGACCATGGCCGAGTTCCTCACCATGGTCGAGATCTACTTCGGCAAGCACAAGCCCCACTACGGCAAGATCATGGTGCCGAAGAAATTGCTCAAGGGCACCTACGCCGGCGGCTTCTTCCACCAGATCCTGGGCGAGTCGGTGGAGCAGATCCTCACCGTACGCCATCCGGTGACCTCCGCCATCTCTGCCTACGAGAAGTCGGGTGGACTGCCGGCGGACGGCAAGTTCAAGGTGCGTGGCAACATCGAGGAGTGGGTGCGGCGCGACCTGTCCTACACCACGGGCCTGACGAACGAGGAGATGTTCGCCATGCCCTACTTCGAAGCCTACCTGCACTACTGGGAGCAGTACCACATATATGTGGCCACCACCGGGCTCTCGGCCAACCGCAACATCACGCTCGTGCCCTACGGCAAGGAGCGCATGGAAGGCGTGTCGCGCAGCTTCCAGAACCGCTTCGAGAGCGGCAAGCAGCCCAACGAGTTCAAGGTGTTCCCGAAGCAGGACCGCCACCCGGACTGGATCAAGCAGGGCGAGCCTGTGGTCAGGCGCGTGGCGGAGATCTGGGACCGCGCGGGCCTGAAGTTCCCCTACAAGGAAGTGATGGAGATTTGGTAAGCTGGCTGCTTATCGGTACAAGAACCGGGCTCCGAAAGGAGCCCGGTTTTTTTATGTCCGTCAGAACCGGAACACCAGGAAATACATCAGGGTGATGTTCACCGCGAGCAGCACGAGGCCGGTGGGTACCTGCACCTTGATCACGCCGTTGGGGTCCGGCAGCTCCAGGAGCGCCGCCGGTACGGCGTTGAAGTTGGCGGCCATGGGTGTCATGAGCGTGCCGCAGTAGCCGGAGAGCATGCCTACGGCGCCCATGATGGCAGCGTCACCGTGATGCAGGTGCACGATGAGCGGCAGACCGATGCCGGCGGTCATCACCGGGAAGGCGGCGAAAGCGTTGCCCATCACCATGGTGAAGAGCGCCATGCCGATGCCGTAGGCGGCCACCACCGCGAAGCCATTGCCCACGGGGATGAAGCGCCCCACGAGGTCCGACACCACGTGGCCGACGCCGGCGGCGGCGAAGAGCGCGCCCAGGGCCGCGAGCAGCTGCGGCAGTGCCGCCACCGCCCCCACGGCGTTCAGGAGCCGGCGGGATTCCGTGAACGGCGCCGCGAGCGTCTGGTGCAGCATGGGCAGGGCCACCCCGAGGGCCAGGAGCACCGCGATGCAGAGCGAGACTAGGGTCGCGTTGCCGGGGGCCACCAGGAGCTCGCCGCCGACGCTGAGATACTTGAACAGTACTGTCCCCGCAAAGGTCACCACCGGGATCATGAGCGCCGGGATGAAGAGCCGGTTGCCGAAACGCTCGGCGGAGCCGCGGCGCGTGTCGGCGTCGGGTTCCGGCGCGCTGTGCCTGCCGAGGCCACCGATACCCACGGTGAAAGCCATACCAATGGCCAGGCAACCCGTCACGAAGGGCGGCAGCCAGGAACCGAACATGAACGTGACGGCGTAGAGGCCCCAGAAGAGCGTGCTCTTCCAGCGCTTCGGGTTCGCGCGGTCACGGAAGTTGATCCAGGCCGTGGCAGCGAACATGAACCCCGCGAGGATATAGACGGCGTCGAGCCCGATCATGCGCCGCCCTCCCGCCTGAGCTTGCGGTCGAGGTGGATGAGACGCAGCACGTGGATCACGAACACCGCGAGCGCCGTGGGGATGGACCAGACGGCGATCTGCATGGGCGTGAGATCGATGCCGTCGTGCTCCAGTACGCCCTTGATGAGCAGCACCGACCCCATAGCGAGGAAGATGTCTTCGCCGAAGAACGCGCCGATGTTGTCTGCCGCCGCAGCGTGGGCGCGGATGAGGTAGCGCGTCCGGTCCGCGAGCCTGCCGAAGCGCGTCTCGGCGGCGGCCTCCGCCATGGGTGCGATCAAGGGCCGCACCATCTGGGCGTGGCCACCGAGGGAGTTCAGTCCCATGGCCGCGGTGAGCTGGCGGAGGGCGAGGTAAGCGATCAGCACGCGTCCGGTGGTGGCCCCCTTCACCCTAGCCACCAGTGTCTGGGCGCGCTCGCGCAGGCCGTTGCGTTCCAGGATGCCGATCACCGGCAGGATGAGCCACACCAGGGCTACGTAGCGGTTCTCGGTGAAGGCCCGGCCGAACTCCGCGACCACCGCCACGGGATCCATGCCGCCGGCGAGACCCGTGGCGAGCCCCGCCACGGTGACCACCAGCAAGGGGTTCGCGCGCAGCGCGAAGCCGACGATGACGATGGCGACGCCGATGAGGGTAAGCAACGGGCTCATGGAGCGGCGAGCGAGGCCTTGAGGCCGGACGGGAGATCCGGGTAGCGCAGCGTGAGGTCGAGCTCCTCCAGCATCTTGAGGTTATGGATGCGCTTCGATTCCCGGAGGAAGCTCATGAGGCTGGGGCTGAGGCTCCGCTCCGCCTCCTGCATGGAGATCACCGGCGGCTTGGGCAGCCCGGTGAGCTCCGCCAGCTTGAAGAGGTAGTCGGTGATGGTGGAGGGCTGGCCGTCGCTGACGTTATAGATGGAATCCTTGGGGGCCCGCGCCATGGCAGCGCGGCACACGGCCACGAGGTCCTCGACATGGATGCGGTTGGTATAGCTGCACTCCTCGGGCCGGATGGTGGGTTGGCCCGACTTGAGCCGCTCTGTGAGCAGCCGCCCGGGGCCGTAGATGGCGGGTACCCGCAGGATGACCCAGGGGATACCGCGCGCGCCGCACCACTCTCGCATCGCCTTCTCCGCCGCGATGCGTCGCTGGGCGCGCAACGTGGAAGGATTGAGCGGTGCGCTCTCGTCTATCCAGCGTCCGCCGCAGTCGCCGTACACGCCGGTGGTGCTCATATAGAGGAAGCCTGCCGGGGCGCCGGTGAGCTCCAGGTGCTCCAGCAGCCGCTCGATGCGTACGTCGTCCTTGCCCACGTCCACCGGTGGCGCGAGATAGAAGAGCCGCGCGTTGCGGGAGGGCAGAGCCGGCAAATCGTCGGCGTCGAGGTCGAAATGGAGCGGGGTGACCCCGGCCTGCTGCAGCGCCACGACGCTCTCGGCCGAGCGCACCACGCCGGTCACCACATCGCCCGCGGCGCGATACGCCGCTGCGATGCGGCGGCCCACGTCGCCGCAGCCGATGATGAGCACTGGGTTCATGTTATGGTGTCCTCATCCCCGCAGCCCATTCTATCCAACCTGCAGCCATGGCTCACAAAGTCACGCTACAACCCGGCGGCAAGACGTTCACCGTGGCCGAGGGCGAGCGGGTGCTGGAGGCGGCGCTGCGGCAGGGCATACATCTGCCCTACGGTTGCCGTACCGGGAGCTGCGGCACCTGCCGGGCTCATGTGGTGGCGGGCGAAAGCCATTATCCCGACGGCCCGCCGCTCGCCCTGACCGCGCTGGAGATGCATTCCGGCGAGGCGCTGCTCTGCCGGGCGGTGCCGCGCACGGACCTCACCCTCGAGGCCCAGGCCATCGACGCCATGGCACACCTCAGGGTACGCGCCATGCCCTCTCGCGTGGCGCGCCTCCAACCCCTTGCCCACGACGTGATGGGGCTGTACCTGCGGCTGCCGGCGGTGGAGCGCCTGCAGTTCCTGCCGGGGCAGTACATCGACATTCTGTTACCGGAGAACCATCGCCGCAGTTTCTCCCTCGCCAACCCGCCCCACGACGACAAGCTGCTGGAGCTGCACGTGCGCAACGTGCCCGGCGGGCTCTTCTCCAGGGAGGTATTCCAACACCTGCACGAGGGCGCGTTGCTGCGCATCCAGGGCCCGCTCGGCACCTTCTTCCTGCGCGAGGACTCGACGCGACCCATAGTGATGATTGCTGGCGGCACTGGCTACGCCCCCATCCAGGCCATGCTGCGCCACCTCTTCGAGCGCGAGCACAGACGCGAGGTCAGCTTCTATTGGGGAGCGCGGGCGGTGCGCGACCTCTACGCGGACGCTAAGCTGAAAGAATGGATGCGATCGCAGCCGGGCTTCAGATATGCGCCGGTGTTGTCCGAGCCCCTGCCGGAGGACCGTTGGACGGGTCGCCGCGGCTTCGTGCATCAGGCGGTGCTTGAGGACTTCCCCGATCTCTCCGGCCACGACATCTATCTCTCCGGCCCGCCGCCTATGGTGCAGGCAGCCCGCACCGCGTTCCCGGGACGCGGCGCGGATCCTTTACGTATGTATTCCGACAGTTTCGATTTCCCCGCTGAGGTGCGCGCCGCCCTGGAAGCGGCGCAAGGCAAGAAATCCGACTGATACATTGTCTTGCAAGTGTCACCTGAGCGCGGCTTTTTCCGCCACCTGTCCCACCCGCTGCAATAAAAAGTTCACGCCGCTTTCACATTGCACCGGTATGTTGGTCCCGCAAGCAATAGACATATTGCCGGATCACCGTCGCAGGTCTCCCATGTCCGAATCCGCACAGCTGAAGCAGCTGGTCATCGCTGCCCGGGGCATCCCGCCCGACGTGAAGGTCGCCGACGTGGCCGACCTCTTCATGGACGAGAACAACGGCAAGCTGCTCTCGCTCCCGATCCTGGACGGCGACAAGCCCGTGGGGCTCATCAGCCGGGCCCGCATGCAACAGCTCTTGTTCCGGCAATACGGCCGCGAGCTGTTCGGCAAGCGCCCCATCACCGCCATCATGAATGACGCGCCGGTGATGATCGAAGCCAACATGGGCCTCACCGAGGCGAGCAAGACCGTCTCCGAACGCCTGCAGTTCCCGGTGACCGAGGATTTCATCATCACCGAAGACGGCAAGTATCTCGGCATGGGCGCAGTGATGCACCTCTTGCGCGCCATGGACGAACAGCTCGCCGCCCAGGCCGCCGAGCTCGCCAAGGCCTACCAGCAGCTCAAGGCCTCCCAGGCGCAGCTCATCCAGTCCGAGAAGATGGCCTCCCTCGGTCAGATGGTGGCGGGCGTGGCCCACGAGATCAACACGCCGCTCGGCTACGTGAAAAACAACATCGAGATGATGGAGATGTTCTTCGACGGATCCCGAGAACTCCTCGCCGGCTGCACGGGCCTCGTGGAAACGCTGCTCTCCCCGGCCGCCTCCGAGGAGGAGCTGCAGGCCAAGCTCCTCGGCCTCGGCAGCCTCAAGGAAAGCCTGGGTGTGAGCGACGCAGAAGACATACCGCGGCTCTTCTCCGACACCCGCTTCGGCATCGACCGTATCAGCGAGCTCGTGATGAACCTCAAGAACTTCAGCCGCCTGGACCGGGCGCTGGAGGCGGACGTGGACATCCACGAGTGCCTGGACAGCGCGCTGCTCCTGGCCCGCAACGTGCTCAAGAACAAGGTCGAAGTGGTGCGCCAGTACAACCAGCTGCCGCGCATCGCCTGCATGCCCTCACAGCTAAACCAAGTGTTCCTGAACCTGCTCACCAACGCCGCCCAGGCCATCGAGGAGCGGGGCCGGATCCTGGTGCGCACCGAGTCGGAAGGCGAGTGGCTGCGCGTCATCGTGCAGGACACGGGCAAGGGCATCCCCGCCGACGTGCTCCCCAAGATCTTCGACCCCTTCTTCACCACCAAACCTGTCGGTCAGGGCACCGGCCTCGGGCTCTCCATCAGCTACCAGATCGTGCAGCAGCACGGCGGCGACATTCGCGTCACCTCCCAGCCCGGCAAGGGTGCACGCTTCACGGTACAGCTGCCGCTCAACAGCGCAGTCATGCAGCGTCAACCCCTGGAGAAAGCCTCATGAGCGAGAAAGCCACCCTGCTCCTGGTCGACGACGAAGAACGCGTGCTGCGTTCCCTCGAGATGCTCTTCAAGCACCGCTTCAAGGTGCTGAGCACCGCTGACGGCAACGAAGCCCTGGACATGCTGCGCCGGGAACGGGTGCACGTGATCGTGAGCGACCAGCGCATGCCCATCATGACGGGTGTGGAACTGCTGCGCCGGGTGCGCGAAATCTCCCCCAACACCATGCGCCTGCTGCTCACCGGCTACTCGGACCTCGAGGCCATCGTGAACTCGGTGAACGAGGGCGAGATCTTCCGTTACCTCACCAAACCCTGGGGCGCCAAGGAGATCACCGCCACCGTGAGCCAAGCGGCGGAGATCGCGCTGAGCCTGGAGGAGGCGGCCGGGGCCGAACCCCAGGGCGCCGCGCCCGGGGTGCTCGTCATCGACGAGGACCAGACCATTGTGGAGATGGTGAAGACCATATGCGGTCCCACCCGCGAGGTGAAGTGGAGCGCGGATCTGGACGAGGCCTTCGACATGCTCGCCGGCAGCGACATCGCCATCGTGGTGTGCGACATCCGCCTGCGGGGCCGCGACATCTCGGCGGCGGTGAAGGCGCTCAAGGAGAGCAACCCCATGATCCTCACCATCGTGCAGACCCATCTGCAGGACGTGGAGACGCTGCGCAGCCTCATCAACCACGGCCAGATCTACCGCTTCCTGCCCAAACCCGCGCGCCGCGGCCTACTGGAGATGAGCCTGCAGTCCGCCTCGCGCCGGCACCTGTCGCTCAAGACCGCGCCAAAGCTCGCGAACCGCTACCGGGTGGAGCGCAGTGAACCGGCGCCGGTGGCGGCGCTGTCGAGCCGACTCCTCGGTTATCTGGACCGCATGCGCCAAGGCAAGGGGTTCTAAGAGGTCTCTAGCGTCTCAGGGACGAGACGCGCCTGATACCGCCGAAATAGTTGGTGATCCGCAGAGAAGGCGTGCCAGTCTCGGCCGCATGGTCGCGCACCGGCTGGGCGAGCGGGCGCGCCAGGTGGTATCCCTGGTGCAGGCGCACCCCGAGCCCCTGCACCACGGCATAGTCCTCCGCCGTCTCGATCCCTTCCGCCACCACCTGGCAGCCCAAGCGCGCGGCCATGCCGGCGATGGAGCGCACGAACTCGCGCTTCACGTTGTCCGTGCTGATGTTCTCGATGAAATGATGGTCGATCTTCACGTAACTGGGCCGCAATTCCGACCAGAGCCGCAGGCCCGCGTAACCGGCGCCGAGGTCATCGATGGCGATCTCGAAGCCCGCCTGGGTGTAATGGTCTACGGCCGCCTTCAGCACCGCATAGTCGTCGAGGGGTTGCTGCTCGGTGATCTCGATCACCACCCGCTCGGGCGGGAGCTGCACTTCGTTGAGCAGCCGCAGGGTCTCGCCCGGCTTGAAATCCGGGGCCATGAGGCTCAAGGGGTTCACGTTCAGGAACAGCCGGCCCGGCAGGGCCAGCTCCTGGAAACGGCGGATGGCGAGCTCACGGCACACCACATCCAGCTCGAAGAGGCGCCCGGCCTGGGTGGCCGCCTGGATCAGCGGCAGTGGCGCGTGCAAGGTGCTGTTGGAGGGTCCGCGGGTCAGGGCTTCGTAGCCGTAGACCTGGCCGCTCGTGGAATCGAACAGCGGCTGATAGAGGGTCTGGATGACCCGGTAACGGAGTACATAATCCAGTTCGTCGGAGAGCGTTGGGTCCATGGGACCTCCCATGCGGGATGCGTGCTTTCAGGTATGGCTCCCACGATATAGGCCGTCCATGAACGTGGCATGACAAGGGCGCGACAGCCTGTCACGAGCGGATTGTTACAAAGCGGCGGGGCTGGACAGGCCTAGGCGACGCTGACACGAAGGATTCAACAAATCAAAACGGCCCTGCCATGTCGTCGATGCAGACTACTCACGCCGTCAACACGGCCTCCCCCAAGTTGCCCGGGTTTAAGACCCGGGCTTTTTTGTCTGGGGATCAGGTTTGGGGAGTCTCGCCGTTCGAAGTCGTGGCCGGCGCGGGCTGCATGATGCCGGCTGGCTTCGCCTTGGCGCGCTTGGCTGCCTTCTTCTTACCCTTGGCCTTCTTGCCGGATTTCTTCGCCTGCTTTTTCTTCTTCTTGTCCTTCTTCTCGGTGGCCTGCTTAGCCTTCACGGCCTTGCTATCTTCCTTGGCTTCGGTGCGCAGCGCATCCAAGACCTTCTCGAAAGACATCACCACCCTCAGGGTCCGCTCGATCAGACTGTGGGTATGCTTCTCCCGCAGGTCCATGGTCTTGCCGCAGTGCTTGCACTTCAGGGATGAGTGGTTCTTCGCCCACTTGAGCCGGGGGTGCTGGAGCTTGCCGCAATGGGGGCAGCTCATGTGCACCGGGGTCTCTTTGACGAGTTTATTGGCCATGATTCTCGAAACCTCCTAGAGTTCCCGCACACCGCCTACTGATCGGGCGGTTTTAAGGGCCTGAGATGATACGCCGCCCGGGCCGCGCGATTGTTACAGTCCCGGAGACCCACGAGATATACTCAAGATGCCCGCGAATACCCATAAAATCCGGGCCGAACCACGGGGTAAGACATGCGCACGATAATGGTGATGAACGCCAAGGGCGGCTGCGGCAAGAGCACCTTGGCCACGAGCATCGCGGCTTACTTCGCCAGCCATTGGGAAGGCGTGGTGGCCCTCGCGGACTACGACCCCCAGACCTCGAGTCTGGACTGGCTCGCCAAGCGCCCGGCTGAGCGGGATCCCATCCTGGGCGTGGACGCCACCAAGGAAGGCCTGAAGCACCTGCCCCGCAACACCGACTACCTCATCATCGACCCGCCGGCCCGTGCCCACGGCGCGGAACTCACCCAGTTGGTGCGCCACGCCGAGACCATCGTGGTGCCGGTGCTCCCTTCACCCATCGACATCGGCGCCGCCGCCAAGTTCGTGCAAGAGTTGCTAGAAGTCGGCAAGGTAGAGCGACGCGAGGTGAAGCTCGCGGTGGTGGCGAACCGTGTCCGCGAGAACCTCCTGGTGTTCGGCGAACTGGAACAGTTCCTGGAAGGCTTGAAGATCCCCTTCATCGCCCGGTTCCGGGACGCCCAAAACTACATCCGTGCCTACTCCCGGGGCCTCGGTATCCACGAGCTGCCGCCCTACCTGGCCGAGGAAGACTGGAAGCAATGGAAACCACTGACTAATTGGCTGGAATCGCGACGCGGCCAACCTTCGTAAAAATCGATACCACAGGGAGACACACGATGAACAACGGTAACTCGGCGCATGGCGTCCGCATGGCTCGTCTCTGGATCCTGATTGCGGTGATCTATCTGTTGGCGGGCACGACCTTCGGTGTGGTCATGGGCATGACCCAGGCCCTGCAGTACGCGCCCGTGCACGCGCACATCAACCTGCTGGGCTGGGCGACCCTGGCCCTCACCGGGATCATCTACAAACTCTACCCCGCCGCCGCCGCAAGCCGCCTGGGGAAAGTGCATTTCTGGAGCTACAACATCACCCTGCCGCTGCTCATGGTGGCACTCTATCTCTACTTCGGTGGCAACACTTCCCTGGCGCCGGTGATGGGCATCCTCTCCATCATCACCGTCCTGTCGTTGGCGCTCTTCGCCGTAAACCTGTTCATGAATACTAAGGAACAGGCTTAGCGAACTTTAGGCGACCTTGACCCATGAGGCTTGGGCCCCTGCATCCGCAGTACTTAGATGCCAAGGGCCCGGTGGCTCTCTGGCGTGAAGCTCTATTGGCCCAGGTGGTGCTGGCAGGTAAGACCAAGGGCTACAAGCATCATCCCCAGCTCGATAGGTTCAAAGCCTGCCGCCACCCGCGAGCCGCCATCGCCACGTACCTAAAGGCAGTCCAGGCGGAAGCGTTGCGACGCGGTTACCGCTTCAACGTCAGGGAAATCGGCGTGGCAAGGTCCGAAACAAGTCACTCAAGGTCACACGAGGGCAGTTGGAATACGAGTGGACTCACTTGCTGCAGAAGCTCGGACGGCGCGACCCCAAGCGCCACAGGGAACTCATCGGGACCAAGCGCCCTGAATCGCACCCGCTATTCCGCCGCGTGGTGGGCGGCGTGGCGGATTGGGAGGTCCGCTAAGCTGGAGTCCGTGTCGTTCAGCTCGCAGTCTTCTGCCGCCCTTCCACGAGATAAGCTCCCAGCGTGAAGAGCGTGTAGAGCACGAAGCCGCTCACCGCCATCACTTGCACCGACGACGGCGGCGGACCGAAGTCGCCCGCAAGCTGGAATGCGATGATCACCAAGCAGAGCAGCACGGTACTGATACGTCGCCACTTGGAAAGCTCCGGACTCCGCTTGAAGTAATAGAAGAGTCCTGCGCCGAGGAGCACGAACTCCACCACGAGCTCCACCATGGGATGGTTCCAGAGCCCCAGCCCCACCTTCCAATTCTCGTCGTAGACCGGCAGGTCCGGCTGGTGGACCAGGAGATCCAGGAACCAGTGGGAGAGCACGGCGAGAGCCAGGAACACCGCCGGCCGTAGGGAACCCTGGCGGCGGCTGTAGGCCCGGTAAGCGAGGTAGGCCAGCCCCGCCCAGCCGATGCCGGCGGCGAGGCTATGGGTGTAGGGGTAGAAATCGAAGACCAGGGGGCCGGAGGGGTTCGCCCCCTGCTCGATATGGACCCGCTCCACTCCGAGGTAGACGAGGACCGTCCAGACCAGATCCACCCACTGCACGGCCAGGAAATAGACCCACAGGGGCAGGCGCTTCTCGCTGCCCCGGGCGGCAAAGGCCACCCCGTAATGCCCTACGAACATATGTCTCCCCAGGCGGTATGTCGCCGCCGAAACGAAGTTTCACCCACAAAGCTTAGGACTCGCCCGCGACCCAAAGGTGCACTCGCGCATCCTATACCTTAGAATCCGCCACTCCGCGCTCGCCGGCAGGCGGGCCCCCGAAACGGGGCCCCGGGCCGGTGCGGCGCCTATATCAAGGTACAAGGTAAAGGATCTCCCATGAAAACCCTGCGTCTGCTCGTCGCCGCCTGCCTGCTCAGCGTCTCCGGTATCGCCGCGGCCGACCCCCAGAGCTACACCAACATCGAAGCCTTCTTCGGCCGCCAAAGCGCCCAGTTCCTGAGCGGCGGCGTGGCCTACCGCCTGGCCGGGAGCTATGACCTGTCCGATACCTTCTATACCTACGGGCAGTATTCCAACAACACCTTCGGCGACTTCTCCTTCGGCCAGTCCGGCCTCGACTCCAAGCAGTCGCAGTACATGATCGGCCTCGGCATGCACGAGCCGGTGGCGGACTCCACCGACTGGATCGGCCGTTTCGCGCTGGCCCACGACAAGGGCACCGCGAGCTTCTTGACCTCGGCCTCGGCCCACACTGGCTATGACATCGGCATGGGCGTGAACACCGCGCTCACCACCGGCGTCGAGCTCTCGACCTTCCTGGACCACACCACCGCCGGCATGGATACCACCTCGAACCTGCCGAGCATCTCCGCCTCCGCAGGCGAGACGATCCTCTCGGGCTCGATCCACGTGCAGATGGGCAAGAACTTCGACCTCGGTTTCACCGAGGAATTCAGCAGCCTGGGCAGCGAGAACCGCTTCCTGATATCCGGTCGTTGGGACTTCTGATCGCCTTGTGGTAAGGCCTCCCGCCCTGCGGCGGGAGGCCTTTTTCTTTTCTAGTCGATGCGCGTCTCGGTGCCCTCGGCGATGGGCGTCCATTCCTTCCCGTCCATCGAATACTCATAAAGGTAATCGGCGCTGCGGGGCGCGGTGTAGCTGCGCACGATGCGGTAGTACACCACCTTGCCGTCCTTGGTCTCGATGTCCTGATCGTAGGTCCAGACCGCACCTTTCACCTGGATGTGGAAATCCGGTTGCTTACCCTGGGGCGTGATCTGGGTCTCGTGGTAGACGCTGTCCACCGGATCCCAGCTGAAGATCTCGAAGAGTTGTAGCTGGCCGTTCACCACGAACACGCACTTGAACTCCGTGCCCTCGCGCCAGCAGTCCCGCACCGTGGTGTAACCCTGAGGCCCAGCCTTGGTGAACTGGGAGTCGAAGGTCTGGCCCACGGTCTTCCAGGCGCCGGGCAGCAAGGGTGCGAGGGCGTCGAGGCCGGTGGCCGGAACATCCGCGAAGGCCGGGGCGACAAACAGTATCGGTACCAAGCAGATGTGAGATTTCAAGGTTATACCCCTTGAGGTTTGGAGCGGCCATCCTAGCCCAGCCGTCGTAAGGGGGGAGGGGTTGAAAAAACGAACGGTCGTGCTATATTCGAGTTCATGAGCAAGGGCGAACAGACCCGCCAGCAGATCATCTCCCGGGCCCTCTCCCTCTCCAGCGAGGTAGGGCTGGAGGGCTTGTCGCTGGGCAACCTGGCCTCGGAGCTCAAGCTCTCCAAGAGCGGGCTCTTCGCTCACTTCAAATCCAAGGAAGCCCTGCAGCTCGACGTCTTGCAGGCGGCCTGCGAGCTCTTCGCCCGCGACGTGGTGAAGCCTTCGCTGGCGGAGCCGCGCGGCCTGCGCCGGGTGCAATCCCTGTTCGACCACTACATCGCCTGGGTGCGCGGCAGCAGCAAGACGCGGACCTGCATCTTCATGGGCCTCAGCCAGGAATACGACGACCGGCCGGGGCCGGTGCGCGATGCCCTGGCGAAGTCGCAGTTCGACTGGCAGGCGAGCGTGGC